>NZ_JALBGZ010001200.1:0-1169 GCF_023006515.1 Bradyrhizobium sp. PRIMUS42 | reverse complement strand
GGCGCCGATGCCGTCGTCATGGTCGAGCACACCCAACCGGCAGGGTCGGATGCGATCGAGATTCGTCGCGCCACGTCTCCGGTGCAGACCGCCGATCCCTTTGGCCTCGAGACCACGCTGGAGTCCAGGAAGGTCGTGATGGTCAAGGGCACTGCCAATTGGGATTCGGCCTTCGACACGCTGGTCGACGCCTTCAAGGCGCTGAACACGCTCCTGGACAAGCAGGGCATCAAGCACGCCGGCAATTCGATGATCGTTTACACCTCGACCGACGACACCGGCTTCACCTTCCTTGCCGAGATCCCGGTCGATCAGGATCCGCAGAAACTGCCCAAGGACATGAGCATCGGCAAATCGCCGGAAGGCAAGGCACTGAAATTCGTCCATCGCGGTTCCTACGACAACATGGACAACACCTATGAGGCGATCACCAATCACCTCGACGACAAGAGACTGGAAGCCAAGGACACCTTCATCGAGGAATACCTCACCGATCCCCTGAAGACCGCTGAGGACAAGCTCGTGATCAACGTTTTCGTGCCGCTGAAGTGAGAATGATGAAAAAGCCTGTCGTCCTCGTTACTTCCCTCGCCACCGTTGTCGCCACGCTGTTGGCAGCGCCTGCGCTCGCCGATGATTTCCCGTCCGCCATTTCGGTGAGCGGCGAGGCCCATGTTTCCGTAGCGCCGGATCTCGCGCAGATCGATGCCGGCGTTGCCAATGACGCCAAGACGGCGAAGGAAGCGTCCGATGCCAACAACGGGGCCATGGGCAAGGTGCTGCTGGCGCTGAAGGGCGCCGGCATTGCGGAGAAGGACTACCAGACCTCGCGTCTGTCGCTGCAGCCGCAATACGGCCAGAACAAATCTACCGGCGCATCCCCGGTGGTCGGCTTCCGCGCCTCCAACCGCGTCACCGTCAAAATTCGCGACGTGACCAAGGTCGCCGGCATCATCGACACGCTGGTCGGCGCCGGCGCCAACGACATCGGCAATATTTCATTCGAGGTGACGCAGGCATCGAAGCTGCTCGACGATGCCCGCGAGCAGGCGGTCGCCGATGCGCGGCGCAAGGCCGAAGTTTACGCCAGGGCCACCGGTGCCACGCTGGGTGCGCCGCTCAGTGTCACTGAAGGCGGTGGCCCGGTGCCGTTGTTCAAAGGCCGCATG
>NZ_JALBGZ010000011.1:0-35161 GCF_023006515.1 Bradyrhizobium sp. PRIMUS42 | reverse complement strand
CCGGCGGCGGCGCCGGAATTGCAGCCTGCTGCGACCTCCGCATCGGCACCGAGACGACGCGGATGGGCTTTCCGATCGCGCGCACGCTCGGCAACTGCCTGTCGATGTCGAACATCAGCCGCGTCGTCGCGCTGGTCGGACCCGCCCGCACCAAGGATATGATCTTCAAGGCGCGCCTCGTCGAGGCGCAGGAAGCGCTAGCGCTAGGCCTGCTCAACGAGGTCGTCCCTGATGTCGAGACGCTGCAGCGCCGCGCCGACGAGACGGCAAAACTCGTCGCAAGCCACGCGCCGCTGACGCTGGAGGCGACCAAGGAAGCGGTGCGCCGCATCCGCCGTACGCTGTCGCGTGAAGAGGGCGAGGACCTGATCCTGAAGGCCTATATGAGCGAAGATTTCCGCGAGGGCATGGACGCCTTCCTCAACAAGCGCACGCCGAACTGGAAGGGCAAGTAACCGATCTTATGAATTGATACTGCAGAAGCTACGATGCGGGGCCTTGAAATCTATTTCTTGCCCAATACTTTCAATCGGAATTGTGAACTATATGCTTGGAGCCGCAGGAACCGCTGCGTTGGTCTAGAGGTATGCCGAGAGAGGTCCTCATAACACTGTGGTCCTTGGCTGCTGCGTGCGTGGTGGCTTTCAGCCTAGCCGCACTCGTGTCATCGCATTAGGTTCACGCGTGTGCTTCTTTCAGGTCGTCCTGATTGTTCTTTTGCTGGCCGGTGCTGGTACAGACGTGTTCGCTAAAAGCACGCCGCACGACCCAACACCTAAATCGCAGTGCCTCGTGAATGCGTCCGAACTGCCGTCGGGAACGCCAAGGGTGGTGTGTCCGACACGCAGCTCCCCGGGAGGCTTTTGCGTCTGTCCCAAGTTCTCGGAGGATGGCCAGGCCAAAGGATACTATGTTGGGACTGTGAGGTAGCTCCACTTCCTCTTCCTCAGTGTGAGGGACGAGTAATCGAGGCTAGTCTCTTCAAGGTCAGCCTCAACGCAAACCGACCGCAGCGCGCAGTTCGCGTATTGGCGCATCGCTGCCGTTGGGGCGGTGCTGCTACGCGTCGGCTCAGAGGGGTAGACCGGAAGTTTTCCCACTAGGCGCCGGACCGTCGCTTGTGACCCATTGCGGACTGACGGCCGTTGCGCCAGTGTTTGTCCTGATGCACTTTCAGCTTGGGCTGTCGAAAAGCCCGCTTTTATTGTTGCTTCATGGCGATCTGGCAATTCAATTTCTATCTCTTCCCTCGCGAAGCCGTTGAGCGGTTCCATGGATCGTCCCCTATCGTGCTCGGAGCGTTTCGAAGCAGCCGTGCACAAGGAACGGATAGCTATCCAGACCCACCCAACTACTGGGCTGGCCGCCAATGTTACTCTTACGAGAACGCCGTTGCAGCGTTGTTGACGGCTCGAAAGTCATGGGCTCCTGAGGCTCTGATGTTCGGTGACGAGAATCGCGATAGTATCGAGCTGTGGGACGACAGCTTTCGCATCGGGCTGGACATGCGGCGGTTCAATGCGGCGCTGGCCCGCGCGATTGTTGGCTTGGCCGCTGCCGATGATCTAAAGCTCGGCATGGCCGAAACAGGTCATCTGATGCCCGCATCATACCCCATGCTGCTTCGCCAGATCATACAGTCCCGGGCGCACAAATTTTGCGCAGGATCCCATTGGAACACTTGAAGGGACCGCGCGAGAGGACAGGGAGCGTGATCGCCCATCGAACCGAGCTTGGGCCGAGCAGCCGAACATTTCGACGCTTGGTCCATCGGAGACCTGTCATTCGCCGGTTGAGGTCTGCTTCGGGCCATTCTGATTTGACCCAAAGCAGACTGCGTCATCCCGTCAAATCCGGCCGATCAATATCAATGCTTCTTCGGTAGATCGCGGCTCCTTGAGCCTGCTGAGGGGGCACGCACAAGGCGCCCTTGAGCCTGATAAGCCCTTGCATCGCGCCGAAGCCCCATTCCAATGTTGCCCAATCCATTGGCGGAACGGGATCGGCGTAGACATGGTTTCGCGGCTTAGTGCTTCAGGTCGAACCTCGCATCGTCCTGTTCGTCCAGGCGGATCAAGACTGCGAACCAGCACCGATGATTCACGCGTGTGCTTCTTTCAGGTCGTCCTGGTTGTTCTTTTGCTGGCTGGTACAGACGTGTTCGCTAAAAGCACGCCGCACGACCCAATACCTAAATCGCAGTGCCTCGTGAATGCGTCCGAACTGCCGTCGGGAACGCCAAGGGTGGTGTGTCCGACACGCAACTCCCCGGGAGGCTTTTGCGTCTGTCCCAAGTTCTCGGAGGATGGTCAGGTCGAAGGATACTATGTTGGGACGGTAAGATAGCATCCGTGAACGCAAGGCAGGTCCTCAGTAAGCTAGCCACCGCCGGTAAAAGGGGGGGGCCGGGCTACTTTTTTGCTCTGGCTACTGAGGGGCAGCTTTCGGGAGGCGAGCCGATTAGCGCCATTCGGCGTGGCCAAGGCAGCCTTTGGCCCTTCAGCGACCTCGGGAGATGTCCGTTTTTCCGCCGCTATTAGGGGGGAGACAGCCGGCCAACCGCCTAATGAGTACACAGCCTAGTTTGATGTCTCTCGCGGCCATAGCCATCCCCGGCGGGTCTAAACCTCGCGAGTTTCTCGGTAACTTGTAGCTTTATCAATGAGGCCCGCCGTGCCGGATCGTTGGAGCTGCTCCGCGATAATTCCGGCGCGGTGAGCAATGTTGCGCTGAGCGGCCTTGAGAGCTCCGGCCCGTTGGGCGCGCCCGAAGACATCACAGATCGCTGGGAGGAAGTCCGGCGCGTAACCGAACGTTTTCACGCCTTGTTTGGTGCGGAACTCAATCTGCTTAGCGATCATAGCTAGGCCTTCGCCGACAAAGGGCGCTAGATTCTGCACTGTCAAAAAAGCAGGGAGATTGGCGCCGGCCCTGTAATGCTGGCGTCCTTTGGGTGGCCGAATGCAACCTAGGCCCACCATGACGCCACCTTGAGTGATCACACGTTGACCGCCGTCGAGGACAGCAACTTCGATTTCGATGTCTCCAAATTGAATGACACCTTCATGCGACGCCTGCGGCAAGTGTCTCGCCCAACGGGCCTTGGCAGCCTTCCGCGCAATCTCCCTTCGCTCGTCGCCCGATAGTGCAGCTGCTCTTGCGGTTCCGCCAGCGGCGCGGGCGGGCACGCCCCACTGCACTTTCCAGCGCGTTCTCTTCCGCTCAGAGAGGTGGTTCAAGCTTACTTTTCTACGCGTATTCATACTTCAGGAATATGGTTGGATCAGAAAATTGCAAGCGCGGCGGCGAAGCAAAAATGGACGGGGTGAAGTGATCTTGCTCGCACAATGTTACGCCGCGAGCAATGCCGGATCATTCAATACGGCCTTAACGCGTGCAGGGGAAGAGCAGTGCCAGACTGCTGTGCAGAATGCTTTGAGCATCGCGTCCTTGCACTTAATTTGTGGAACCGGCCCAAACGTTGCCGTGAGAGCTTGGGCGACGCTGAGTGCTTGGTAGACATTCCGCTCCTGATAGAGCTTTGGACCAAATAGGCTTCCCAGCATTCCGCCCCAAAAGCTGTGCTTGTGAGACCGTACCAAGACGCCCTTCTTGCCGACCGAGATCCAACAGGCGTCTCCGCTGTCCAAGATGATCGTCGCGTCGTGGCCAAATTTCTCGTTGATATAGAGCAGGCGCGGCATCACTTCACACTCTGAACTTTTCGGTAAATTCTGCAAAATCGAAGCATCTAAGCATTTCGAAGACCTCCGACCCTGATGAAGCCCATTGATCTCTTTTCCGCCACTTCCTCACGAGGAGCGGCGGCTTGCTTGTAACGCAATCGCACGAGACTTGTCTTATTCCAAAGTCATAACCGGGATGACGCCGGGCGGCTTGAACTTAGTCGAATTCGCCAGCACAATGGGCGCTGAATTCATCTCTGAATTTCCAATCCAAACAAGAACATAGGGAAGACGCACGTGGGACATGGAATGAAGGCCGCAATGGCGCTTGCGGCCGCGCTTTGCGGCACGCCGGCTGTTGCGGGCTGGGAGCCGGCAAAGCCGGTCGAGATCGTGGTGGCGGCGGGCGCGGGCGGCGCGTCAGACCAGATGGCGCGGATGATGCAGGCCGCGATCCAGAAGAACAATCTGATGAAGCAGCCGATCGTCGTCTCGCTCAAGGGCGGCGCCTCGGGTGCGGAAGCGCTGATGTACATGAAGTCCAGCGAGGGCGATCCGAACAAGGTGCTGATCGCCTATTCGCTGATCTACATGCTGCCGCTGTCGGCGAAGATTCCGTTCAACTGGCGTGAGCTGACCCCGGTTTCGGTGGTCGCGCTCGACCAGTTCGTGCTCTGGGACAACAGCGCGGGCCCCAAGACGGTGAAGGAGTTCGTCGCGGCCGCGAAGGCCGCGAGCGCGCCGTTCAAGATGGGCGGCACCGGCTCCAAGCGCGAGGATCACGTGCTGACCGTCTTCCTCGAGCAGAAGACCGGCGCCAAATTCTCCTATCTGCCCTACAAGTCTGGCGGCGAGGCCGCGACCCAGCTGGTCGGCAACCACACCGAAGCCAACGTCAACAACCCCTCGGAAAATCTCGAAGTCTGGCGCGCGGGCCAGGTGCGTCCGCTCTGCGTGTTCGACAAGGAGCGCATCGCCTACACCAGCAAGGTGACGGAGACGCAGTCCTGGGCCGACATCCCGACCTGCAAGGAGGAGGGGGTCGACGTGCAATATCTGATGCTGCGCGCGATGTTCCTGCCCGGCAAGGTCACGGCCGAGCAGCAGGCGTTCTATGTCGATCTCTTCCACAAGGTGACGCAGACCGCGGAGTACAAGGAGTACATGGAGAAGCAGGCGCTGAAGCCGATCTTCCTCACCGGCAAGGACATGGTGCAGTTCCTCGAGGAGGATGATGCGCAGAACAAGTCGCTGATGACGGAAGCCGGATTCGTCGCGAAGTAGCCGTCTGCCTCTTCTCCCTCGCCCCGTTCTTACGGGAAGAGGGTGGGGTAAAGGGGCTCTCTGCGCGAGTCGAGGCTGTGGAGAGAACCCCTCACCCGGCGCTTCGTCATCGCCGAAGCTTTGGCTTCGGTGTTCCAAAAACGGCCGCGGATGCGGCCTCAGCCTCTTCCCGTAAGAACGGGGAGAGGTTGATAATTCCCAGCTGTGCACCAGAGCTCATGTCCCAAACCGATCTAGAAATCGTCGTCGACGATCCGACCGCGCCTGAAGACGACTCGCCCTCCGTCGTCTCCTCCGGCACGATCGAGATCGTCGTCTGTCTCCTGTTGCTCGCGCTGGCCGTGACGCTCGGCTACGACAATTGGCGCACCGGCGCGTCCTGGGATTCGACCGGGCCCGAGCCCGGTTATTTCCCGTTCTATCTCTCGGTCATCCTCGGCGGCGGCAGCCTCTACGGCCTGATCGTGGCCCTGATGGCGCGTCGCACCGCGTCAGGAACCTTCGTCACGCGCGCGCAGGCCCGCCGCGTGCTGGCGGTATTCGTGCCGACGCTGCTGTTCTGCCTGGTGATGCAGTTCCTCGGCCTCTATGTCGCGAGCTTCCTCCTGATCTCGGGCTTCATGCGCTTCGTCGGCAAGATCGCGCTGTGGAAGTCGCTGCTCACCGCCTTCCTGTTTACGGCGATCATGTTCGTCACCTTCGACATCGCCTTCGACGTCATCATGCCGAAAGGGCCGCTCGAAGCGGCCTTCGGTCGCTAGGCGGAATTTGCGATGGAAGCTTTCGGTCTCCTGCTTCACGGTTTTGTCGTTCTGCTGACGTGGAAGACGCTCGTGCTGATGATGGTCGGGCTGGTGCTCGGCATCTTCGTCGGCGTGCTGCCGGGCCTCGGCGGCCCCAACGGCGTCGCGATCCTGTTGCCGCTCACCTTCACGATGGATCCGACTTCGGCCATCGTGATGCTGTCCTGCATCTATTGGGGCGCGCTGTTCGGCGGCGCGATCACCTCGATCCTGTTCAACATCCCCGGCGAAGCCTGGTCGGTCGCGACCACATTCGACGGCTATCCGATGGCGCAGCAGGGCAGGGCGGCGGAGGCGCTGACCGCGGCGTTCACGTCCTCCTTCATCGGCTCGCTGGTCGCGGTGCTGCTGATCACGTTCCTTGCGCCGATGATCTCGTCCTTTGCGTTGAAGTTCGGCCCGCCCGAGTTCTTCGCGGTGTATCTGCTCACCTTCTGCTCCTTCGTCGGATTGGGGCGCGAGGCCAAGCACAAGACCGTCATCTCGATGTCGCTGGGGCTGCTGCTGGCCGGCATCGGCATGGATACCGTGTCGGGCAATCTGCGCATGACCTTCGGCTCGCCGGAGCTGCTCCGCGGCATTAACTTCCTGGTCGCGGTCATCGGCCTGTTCGGCATCAGCGAGATCCTGCTGACCATGGAGGAGCGCCTGGCGCTACGCGGGCATGCGGCAAGCATTTCGCTCCGCGTCGTGCTCGGCGTCTGGAAGGACCTGCCGAAATATTGGGTGACGCTGCTGCGCTCGTCCTTCATCGGCTGCTGGCTCGGCATCACCCCGGGCGGCGCGATCGCGGCCTCCTTCATGGGCTACAATCTCGCCAAGCGTTTCGCCAAGGATCCCGAGAGCTTCGGCAAGGGCCGCATCGAGGGCGTGTTCGCGCCGGAAACTGCGGCGCATGCTTCCGGCACCTCTGCATTGCTACCGATGCTGGCGCTCGGCATTCCCGGGTCGGGCACCGCGGCGATCCTGCTCGGCGGGCTGATGGTGTGGGGGCTCAATCCGGGGCCGCTGCTGTTCGTCGAGCACAAGGACTTCGTCTGGGGCCTGATCGCCTCGATGTATCTCGGCAATGTCGTCGGTCTCGTTCTGGTGCTGACGACGGTGCCGATCTTCGCCTCGATCCTGCGCGTGCCATTCGCCGCGGTGGCGCCGATGATCGTGGTGTCCTGCGCCATCGGGGCCTATGCGATCCAGAACGCGATGTTCGACATCTGGCTGATGCTCGGCTTCGGCGTGGTCGGCTACGTCTTCAAGAAGATCGGCATTCCGCTGGCGCCGTTCACGCTGGCCCTGGTGCTTGGCAATCGGGCCGAGGACGCCTTTCGTCTTTCGATGATCGGCTCCGGCGGCGACCTCAAGGTGTTCTGGTCGAACGGCCTGGTCGGCTCGATCACGACGCTGGCGATCGTCCTGCTGTTCTGGCCGGTGATCGACCGGCTTCTGGCGCGCTTCAGGCAGACGCAACGGGCTACAACCACGTCGCTGCAACGTTTAGACCAATAATGTTCGCCGAGTCCCAAGGCCCGGCATCTCAAGTTGGCTTCCTAATGCTGATCGCGCGGACAGCACCGATGGGTTCGTCGATGCATGTCCCTGAACTCTTATCTGCCGCGAGGAAGCTGCTACATTTTATGATGGACGGAGCTTGGGCTAAAAGAGCGGTAGTTCGGTTCTAGCTTCGCAGATCTCGTCTGCGATAGCCTTCGCAACATCGAACTTTGTGTTGCGAGCGCACTCCACAGGCTTGGTCGAAAGCAAGTCTGCCCGGTCGCTCCTGGTGTAGAGGGGCGCGTACGGTGTATGCCACTGGGCGATGATCTCGCCACAAATGCTACATGAGAATTGCCCCGTCTCCGGCCTGGCAGAGGCTCTTATAGAGCGTCGGTACACGGACCGACACACCGGGCAGACCATATGAGAAATATTTTGAATGGTCATGTTGCTGATTGCTCAGGAGCGCTTTTGGTGAGGCTATGGGGATCTTAGCAGGCGGTCAACTCCTGCCCTCTTCACCACTCCAATTTCGCTCTTCCGGTCAACTAGCCAACGTCTATGTTTGGACTTTCCTAAACGTGCGATCGACAGGTATGTTCACTGCTAGGCGGGGCTTGTGTCGTCATGCCTGACGCCGTTCTCTTGTTACCAGCCATCGGAGCCGTGGCACTCGTGATGATCGCTTTTTCGGGATTGCATCGGCACATTTGATTTTTGTGCTGCCGGTCAGAGCGTGCGGCATCGGCGTTTTCGAGCGACGGGCGTTCGAGGGCCGCGCCTAGCTCCAGCAATGGAGCTGCGAGGGGGAGTGATCTACCGGCCATACTCCCGTAAGATGTTCCATGGATCACGCCTCTAGTGATCCACGCTGGCGGGAGCTGCCAGACCAAAGCGGATGTTCCGGCTGGAACCAGCGGCGAGTTCCCCCTGCGCAAATCGTACGTCGTCGCGGTGCGGTGGCCGATCTGGTGGCTCAAGGTAACCTAGGCAGTGAGCCATAGACCTGCAATCATTTCGAAACCCGGTCGCTAGACCTTCTGGCTGGCACACCATCTTGCTCGTATATCGACGTCATTGCCGGCCTGCCAAGTGAAGGGCGACATTCTGAGTTGCAGCGCCCTCCCTCAAAGCGCGCGCCGGTGCCCTTGCCAAGCTCGACTAGTCTTCTTTCTGTGTTAGGTTCGTTCGACAGTCACGATCAACCTAAGTGTTTCCAATGCAGGAGGCGTTTTTCCAACCTGCCGGTTCGCTGCTCAAGCACATTACGCGAGCACGGTGGACTATCTGTAACCTTTTGGTCAGCCTTCTTGCCTCATCCTGCGTGGGCTCAAGCGATACTCCAAGGATTGCGACTGGTGCTCCGTGGGCCCGAGACCTCAATGAGCCGCCGCCAAGCCGCCCGCCGGCAGTTAGACCTGACCAAGAATCGGTAAATTCAACAACCAATCTTCGCGTTAGTCGACCACGTGCTCCAAGTTTAGGGTGGTTCAGACCGGCCGGCCGGGGAACTGCGGGTGCTGGGTGTGAACTGGGGCTTTTACGTCAGTCCATTTGTCGACTTGAAGTCCTGCTCGCGGGCGCAGGTGTTTGTCCGGCGGCCTTGAGAGGACGACGAAAGGTCTTTGAAGCAGACGAGGTATCTTCAATCGGATCAACAAATCCAATTCCGCGGAAGAGACGGCGGCTGTGCGCCTGGCTACGACTTCAACTTTTCGAATGGCCGCCGCTATTCGAACAACTATGACGCCCCTGTACTGAGATCCCCAGCAGTTTATCGACGCGCGGATGGGAATCAACGGCAGGGTAGGTGGTCTGGCAGGGTGGCACGGTACTTAGTGGAAAGACGCTGGCTTCCGATCAAACAGATACGCGTGTGTATGCATGCACGTGCTGAGCCCTTCCTGGACCCTGTGCTTGGTCTGACAATATTCCAAAGAGTCAGTTTCTGATGTATCTAGTTGTTCGCAATCTTTGCGTATTTCCCAAAGGGAAGTCAAATGGCGTCTAAATTGCTGCAACGTTGGCGGGCCCGACGCTTACCATTGGTTTGCCCGCGATGTCTTGAGAGAGCCTCCAAGAGCTCATTCGCGCGAGGGCGATGGTTGCTCCAGGGCGAGGAATTATCTTGCGAACGTTGTGGAAAGTCCGCCGACGTTGCCGGATGGCGGCTCGCGGCCGATTACGTGCTCCGGCCTTCAGAAAGATTCTCAAATCCGTTCCCGGACGTGTTTCGATGATTGGGAGGCAGTTAGACCGACCGATCAACGTTGCCTGTTTTAGCCGCTTGCCGCCGGCATGCTACAATCGCCTTGCCCATATCGTTCAACAAGCTCGCGGGTGATCGTTCTCCGAGAGGAGGCTCGTTACTTTACACCACTCTGTGACGCCTAAGTTCGACGATCTCGTCCGCGTCGAAGCCAAACTCCTTCAGCACCTCCTCGGTCTGCTTGCCGAATTCCGGCGGCCGCGCCACCATCCTGCTCGGCGTGCGCGACAGCGTCACGGGCTGGCCGACCAGGCGGATGTGGCGGTCCTCGTCGTTCGGCACGTCCTGGGCGATGCCGAGATGCTTGACCTGGGTGTCCTCGAACATCTGGTCGATCGCGTAGATCGGTCCGCAGGGCACGCCGGCCGCGTTGAGCTCGTGAACCCAGGTCTCGGTCGAGTACGTCACGGTGCGCTCCTCGATCTCGGCGTTGAGCGCGTCGCGGTTCTTGGAGCGGGCAGGGTCTATCGTGTAGTCGAGATAGACATAGAGTTCCGGTTCGCCGATTGCCTGGGCGCAATCGCTATCAGATCGTACGCCGGTGGTGTCCATCTGTTTATCGCGTTCTCAATGCTAACGAGGCAATAGCCGGGAGCACCGCAAATAAGACAGCCAAATCGAAACGGACCGCGGAAAAAATAGAGCGCGACGCGAAGCTTGGTTTTATAGACTGAGCTTCGCATCCTGAGCCTCAGAGAAGCCCGCCGAGTGCGTTTGAAAATCTCGCTACAATCCCGGCTGCACACTGCGACAACGCATCCGCAAGCCGCGCAGGGCGAGAGGGACGGGCTTGCGGCGCTTGGAAGGGAAGGCCCGCGAACTCGCTCGCACTGGCCCGGCATCCTCCCTATTAGTAATATAAGGGGAAGGCTCTACAAACACTCTCGATGTATGCGCTCAGGTAATGACGCTACCTGATGTAGCCGTCAGAGGTCTTTAACAAGACGGTGAGCGATCGCGGCCTGCTTAATGGGCTACAACCTCATCAAGCGTTTCGCCAAGGATCCCAAAAGCTTCGGCAAAGGCCGCATCGAGGGCGCGCCTGAGACGGCGCCGCATGCGTCAATGCTGGCGCTCGGCATCCCCGCCTCCGGCACCGCGGCGATCCTGCTCGGCGGCCTAATGGTGTGGGGGCTCAATCCGGGCCGCTGCTGTTCGTCGAGCACAAGGACTTCGTCTGGGGCCTGATCGCCTCGATGTATCTCGGCAACGTCGTCGGCCTCGTGCTGGTGCTGACGACGGTGCCGATCTTCGCCTCGATCCTGCGCGTGCCGTTCGCCGCGGTGGCGCCGATGATCGTTGTGTCCTGCGCGATCGGTGCCTACGCGATCCAGAACGCGATGTTCGACACCTGGCTGATGCTCGGCTTCGGCGTGGTCGCCTACGTCTTCAAGAAGATCGGCATTCCCTTGGCCCCGTTCACCCTCGCGCTCGTGCTGGGCAACCGGGCCGAGGACGCCTTCCGCCTGTCGATGATCGGCTCAGGCGGCAACCTGAAGGTGTTCTGGTCGAGCGGGTTGGTAGGGTCGATCACGACATTGGCGATTGTGCTGCTGTTCTGGCCGGTGATTGACGGCTTGCTTACCCGTGGCGGATTGACGCAGGGAGCAAAGCTGCGCCGCACTAGGAGAAGTTCCTTTAAAGCCTCAATAGCATAGGGGGTGATGTCGCCCTGGTCCTAGACGTTACACGCGTCGATTGTTCCTGGTTGTTGCTACCCCGGCACAGCACTTTTGCACTCCTCGGCGTATGTTTTCATCACGAAATTGTGCAGGGGGGATTCTCCATGAAGCGGATTGTGATTGGAATGGCGGCGGCGATGGCGCTGTTCGCGACGGGCGCGCTGGCCGCCGACATCGCGGCAAGGCCTTATGTGAAGGCACCGATCGTTGATCCGGTCTGGAGTTGGACGGGCTGGTACGTCGGCGGCAATGCCGGCTACAGCTGGGGCCGCTCGCGCACCGACGTCAACTATTTCAGCTCGGCAACGGGCGCTCCGATCGCGCCTCCGGCGGGATCCATCACGAGTGGCTCGTTCGATATGAACGGCGCCATCGCCGGTGGCCAGGCTGGTTACAATTGGCAGAACGCGAACTGGGTCTACGGCATCGAGGGTGACCTGCAATGGTCGGGCGAGCGGGGCAGCAGGGGCTATTCTTGCGTCGGCACCGTTTTCCCCGCCGGTGGCGTCTGTCTTCCCGGCTTGACGTTCCTTCCGGCTGGCGGTTTGGCCGGCACCACGCTGACGGTCGATCAGCACCTTCAGTGGTTCGGTACGGTCCGCGGCCGCGTCGGCATTCTCGCGACACCCAAGGTGCTGTTCTACGGCACCGGCGGTCTGGCCTTCGGCGAGATCAAGACCACCGGCTCGATGGGCGGCTTCATTGGTACGCCTCCGCTCGGAGCTCCGATCGCCTCGATTGCCTCGACCTCGACCACGCGCGTGGGCTGGACTGCCGGCGTGGGCGTCGAAGGCAAGATCACCCGAAACTGGAGCGCCAAGCTCGAATATCTCTACATGGATCTCGGCCGCTACAACGCCGGTACGTTCACCCTGGCGCCGGCGCTTCCCATCAGCGCCAGTGTCTCGTCGCACTTCACCGACCACATCCTGCGCGTCGGCTTCAACTACCAGTTCGACGGCCCGATCGTCGCGAAGTACTGAGAACAACAAAGGCGTCAACAAGAAGCAAAGCCCGGCTCGCGCCGGGCTTTGTCGTTGGGCACGGTGCGCGCGGGGCTCACACCACCTTGGCGTCGCGGAGCTTTGCGATCTCGTCGGCACCGAAGCCGAATTCCTTCAGCACCTCGTCGGTCTGCTCGCCGAATTCCGGCGGCGGCGCCACCATCCTGCTCGGCGTGCGTGACAGCGTCACGGGTTGGCCGACCAGGCGGATATGGCGACCTTCGTCGTTCGGCACGTCCTGCGCGATTCCAAGATGCTTGACCTGCGCGTCCTCGAACATCTGGTCGATCGCATAGATCGGTCCGCAGGGCACGCCGGCCTCGTTGAGCTCGCGAACCCAGGCCTCGGTCGACTTCGTCACGGTGCGCTTCTCGATCTCGGCGTTGAGCGCGTCACGGTTCTTGGAGCGGGCAGGGGCCGTCGCATAGTCGGGATGGGCATACAGCTCCGGCGCGCCAATCGCCTGGGCGCAGCGCTCCCAGATCCGCCCGCCCGTCGTGGCGATGTTGATGTAGCCGTCCGAGGTCTTGAACACGCCGGTCGGGATGCTGGTCGGATGGTTGTTGCCGGCTTGCTTGGCGACCTCCTTCTCCATCAGCCAGCGCGCGGCCTGGAAGTCGAGCATGAAGATCTGGGCCTGCAGCAGCGAGGTCTGCACCCACTGGCCCTTGCCGGAGACCTCGCGCTCGAGCAGCGCGGTCAGGATGCCCATGGCGCAGAACAGGCCGGCTGTGAGGTCGGCCACAGGAATGCCGACCCGCATCGGGCCTTGGCCCGGCGCCCCGGTGATCGACATCAGCCCACCCATGCCTTGCGCGATCTGATCGAAGCCCGGCCGCTTGTGGTAGGGGCCGTCCTGCCCGAAGCCGGAGATGCTGCCATAGACGATGCGCGGGTTGATTGCGGCAAGGCTCTCATAGTCGATGCCGAGCTTCTTCTTCACGTCGGGCCGGAAATTCTCGACCACGACGTCCGCCTTGGCGGCGAGGCGCTTGAACAATGCGAGCCCGCGCTCGTCCTTCAGGTTCAGCGTCATGGCCCGCTTGTTGCGGTGCAAATTCTGGAAGTCGGAACCCCGGCGAGGCCCGCCCGGCTGCTCGCCGCCGGTATCCTCGGTCAGCGCGTCGATCTTGACGACATTGGCACCCCAGTCCGCCAGCTGCCGCACGCAGGTGGGCCCGGAGCGGACGCGGGTCAGATCGAGCACGGTAAAGCGCGACAGGGCTTCCGAGGCATGCGGAAAGGGCATCTTGAGGGGCTCCGGGACAGATTGCGGGCCTACCATAGTGCCGAACGACCACACGACAAGCCGGCCAGGCGCCGATGCCGCCTACCGAAATGCCATGCCTGATGCGGTGCCAGCGATCAGCGCGACAGGCGCTTCAACTCCGTGCGTGCCTGCTCAGCCAGGGGATCATCGCCGTGGCGAGCAATGAAGAGCTCGAGCGCCTCCCGCGTTCCCTTGCGGCGGGCGGCTTCGTATTCCTCTGCCACCGCGACTGCGGGATCGCGGGCCATCGGCATGGAGGGCGCACGCGCCGCCTTGCCGCTGTCGTCCGCATTGGCCTTCACCATGACAGGGAGTCCTCCGAAGGGTTGATGGTCCAGCCCGGCGAGCGCCATCAAGGCGCCAAACAGACCGGCTATGAGTGAACGTCGTTTCATGAAACCCTGCAAATTACAGGTGCCGCAGGAACCGAGGCTGTTGTTGCGCTCCGTATGACTACGGGATCTGATGGCTAACACAGTCTTATGGAAGAGGGGCAGGCGGAGCTGCCCAATTTAAACCAAACGTTTAACTCTCGCGCTAGAATCATGTGCTTTCGTCCCGAATCGCACGCGATGCGTTGCTCTGGAGAGTCCATTGGCCACCGCTGTTAATGTCAGTGCCACCAACAACGCAGAGATCGACGGCCTGCTGTCCGGCTACAAATGGACCGGCACGATCACCTATAGTTTTCCTGACGCATCCAGCGACTACCCCAATCCCTATTACGGCGGCAGCAGCGAGCCGACCACTTCGGGCTTCGCCTCGGCGCCCACCCAGATCCAGGCGGCCATCAATTACGCGATCGGGCTGATCCTCAGCTACACCAATGCCGACATCCAGTACGCGGGCACGAACGGCGCCGACATCATGATCGCGCAGTCGCCGGCGGCCAATCCGACCGCCTACGCCTACTATCCCGGCAATTACGCGTCCGGCGGCGACGTCTGGTTCGGCACTCAATACAATTTCTCACTGGCCAAGCTCGGCAACTATTACTTCACCACCGCGCTGCACGAGCTCGGCCATGCCTTCGGCCTCAAGCACAGCCAGGAGGCCGGCGGCCCTGGCAACGTCGCGGTGCCGAGCGCGCATGACGACAGCGAATACACCGTCATGAGCTATCGCAGCTATGTCGGCGGTTCGACGACGTCCGGCTACACCAATGAAGCGTACGGATATTCGCAGACCTATATGGCCAACGATATCCTCGCGCTGCAGACGATGTACGGCGCGGACTACACGACCCAGAGCGGCAGCACCGTCTACACCTGGAATCCGACCACGGGGCAGGAGTTCATCAACGGTGTCGGGCAGCTCGCGCCGGGCGGCGGCGTCGGCGGCTCGGCCAACCGCATCTACGAGACGGTCTGGGACGGTGGCGGCGTCGATACCTACGACCTGTCGAACTACACGACGAACCTGAGCATCAATCTCAATCCCGGCGCCTCGTCGGTGTTCTCCTCCGTGCAACTGGCGTATCTGGGCAACGGCCATTACGCGTCGGGCAACGTCTACAACGCCTATCTCTATAGCGGCGACGCTCGCTCCTACATCGACAACGCCATCGGCGGATCCGGCAACGACGCCATCGTCGGCAACGCCATCGCCAACACGCTGAACGGCGGCGGCGGCAACGACACGATCACCGGCGGGGCGGGCAACGACACGATCATCGGCGGCTCGGGCACCGACACCGCGGTGTATTCGGGCAGCCGGGCCAATTACATGGTTTCCTACAACGCGGCGACACAGACCTTCACCGTGGTTGACCTGCGCAGCGGATCGCCTGATGGCACCGATGCCGTCGCCAGCGTCGAATATTTTCAGTTCGCGGATGGCACGATCGCAAGCGTCAGCGTGATCAACGTTGCGGTCGAGGCGGTTGGGTCGACTAGTCTGGTGCAGACGGGAGACAACTTCTATCTCAAGGCCATCAGCACGGGCAGCGGACCTGTCCTGAAGATCTCCGGATCGCCGGTCAGCGCTGCTGTGTATGGGACTTGGGCGCCCATCGCAGCCGAGCAGACCGGCGGCGGATACGACGTGGCCTGGAGGGACTTGGTGACAGGTCACTACACGGTTTGGAGCACGGACAGCAACGGCAACTATACGGGCAATATCGTTCCCGAGGTGACGGGGACGAATGCATCACTTCGATCGCTCGAGACCACCTTCCAACAGGATCTCAATGGCGATGGGACCATAGGTATTCCCAGCGCCACGATTGAGTCGCAGGGCTCCACCAAGCTGGTGCAGACCGGAGACAACTTCTATCTCGAGGCCATCAGCACGGGCAGCGGGCCTGTCCTGAAGATCTCCGGATCGCCGGTCAGCGCTGCTGTGTATGGGACTTGGGCGCCCATCGCAGCCGAGCAGACCGGCGGCGGATACGACGTGGCCTGGAGGGACTTGGTGACAGGTCACTACACGGTTTGGAGCACGGACAGCAACGGCAACTATACGGGCAATATCGTTCCCGAGGTGACGGGGACGAATGCATCACTTCGATCGCTCGAGACCACCTTCCAACAGGATCTCAATAGCGATGGGACCATAGGTATTCCCAGCGCCACGGTTGAGGTGCAGGGCTCCACCAAGCTGGTGCAGACGGGAGACAACTTCTATCTCGAGGCCATCAGCACGGGCAGCGGACCTGTCCTAAAGATCTCCGGATCGCCGGTCAGCGCTGCTGTGTATGGGACTTGGGCGCCCATCGCAGCCGAGCAGACCGGCGGCGGATACGACGTGGCCTGGAGGGACTTGGTGACAGGTCACTACACGGTTTGGAGCACGGACAGCAACGGCAACTACACGGGCAATATCGTTCCCGAGGTGACGGGGACGAATGCATCACTTCGATCGCTCGAGACCACCTTCCAACAGGATCTCAATGGCGATGGGACCATAGGTATTCCCAGCGCCACGGTTGAGGCACAGGGCTCCACCAAACTGGTGCAGACCGGAGACAACTTCTATCTCGAGGCCATCAGCGCGGGCAGCGGGCCTGTCCTGAAGATCTCCGGATCGCCGGTCAGCGCCGCTGTGTATGGGACCTGGGCACCCTTCGCAGCCGAGCAGACCGCCGGCGGGTACGATGTGGCCTGGAGGGACTCGGTGACAGGTCACTACACGGTCTGGGGCACGGACAGCAACGGCAACTACACGGGCAATATCGTTCCCGAGGTGACGGGGACGAATGCTTCATTTCAATCCCTCGAAACCACCTTCCATCAAGACCTCAATGGCGATGGCGCCGTTGGAGTTCCTTCGGCGGCTGCTAGGGCCGACACGTCATCTGCAACAGCGTTCCTCCTGCGGCACAACGAAGGTTTCGTTTTCCAACCTGAGATCGAGCCCACTGGTAAGACAGATACCAACAGCGGATTGCCCGATTCTTCGAACCACCTACTGCGGACTGGATTTCTCTTGGAGACGCAAGCGTTCTCGTTTGATCATGGATTTTGGGAAGACCAGCGCAGTGATCCGGCCTTCTCCCCTATTGATTATTCAAGCCTATCCCACATTGCGGAGCTTCTGGCGCGAACCTTCCTATTTCACTAGGCTGAAGAGTGCGCCTGCCAAGCCCTGCTGGATCCGAGTCCCTTGGCGACGGATCACAATAGGGAAAATGCACTGCTTCTTGGTCGGCGGCGTGCTCTCGGCTCCGAACGGTAGGCCATCGTGGAGCCGTGGGTCCAATCAGGCCAGTTCGAGCGAGTGCTTGAAGTAGGCTATCGTCTCCTTCAGACCGTCCTCCAGCGCAACCTTCGGTTCCCAGTTCAGGATAGCCTTGGCCTTGGTGAGGTCGGGCTGCCGCTGTCGCGGATCGTCCTGCGGCAGAGGCTTGAACACGAGCTTGGAACGCGAGCCGGTAAGCTTGATGACCTTCTCGGCCAGCTCACGGATCGTGAACTCGGAATTGTTGCCGAGATTGATCGGGCCGGTGACGTCGTCCGCAGTCACCATCAACCGCATGATGGCCTCAACGAGATCGTCGACATAGCAGAACGAGCGGGTCTGGCCGCCGTCGCCGAACACGGTGATCGGCTCGCCCTTCAGCGCCTGGACGATGAAGGACGACACCACGCGGCCGTCGTTGGGCTGCATCCGGGGCCCATAGGTGTTGAAGATGCGCGCGACCTTAATCGGCAGGCCGTGCTGGCGCCAATAGTCGAAGAACAGCGTCTCGGCGCAACGCTTGCCCTCGTCGTAGCACGAGCGGATGCCGATCGGATTAACGTTGCCCCAGTAACCCTCCGTCTGAGGATGGATCAGCGGGTCGCCATAGACCTCACTGGTGGAGGCTTGAAAAATCCTCGCCTTCAGCCGCTTGGCGAGGCCGAGCATGTTGATCGCGCCGTGCACCGAGGTCTTGGTGGTCTGCACGGGATCGCGCTGGTAGTGGATCGGTGAGGCCGGGCAGGCCAGGTTGAAGATCGCGTCGACCTCGATGTAGAGCGGGAAGGTGACGTCGTGCCGGACCGCCTCGAACAACGGATTTGCGATCAGATGGGCGATGTTGCGCCGGCTGCCAGTGAAGTAGTTGTCGACGGACACCACCTCGGCTCCCGTATCGAGCAGTCGCTCGCACAGATGCGATCCGATGAACCCGGCGCCCCCGGTTACGAGGATGCGGCTGTTCTTGTAGCTTTCAAAAGGCATTGTCGGTTCCAAAATACCCGGCCGGGCGGAGCGGCTTGAGGAGTGGTATCGGCAACCGCCGGCTTCGCCAATAGCCAAATAGCCCACTCGGATGATGGTATTTAACTACCATTAACCTTTTAGGGCGGGAGATGATGATTGCGTGCCCCGTCTAGAACTGGCGCCGCTTCAGCCAGGCGCGCGCGCTCCAATGGCCGAAGCACCAGGCCGATTTGAGCAACGGCAGGTGCTCGACGTTTCGATAGATGTTCCAGACCCATTTGGCAGAGCGCACCGGGCGACTGGAGACGGACGAGCCTCTGACACGATAACGCGCCAGGTCCTCGTTGAGGCCGTGGGCGATGTGACCGCGGCGGAGGATGGACAGCCACAGGCAGAAATCGTCATAGCCCTCGTTGGTCATGGCGACGGGACCTGAAATCTCGCGGTCGACCAGCGCTGTCAGTGTCGCGATTGAGGTGTTCTTCAGGAGCTGGTCATAACTCAGCTCTGCCGGCACCTCGATCAGCCGGCCCGCCATGGTATTGGCTTCGTCGATGCGGCGGAATGCGGTGTAGCTGAGCGCAGCGCGCTTGTCGCGGGCAAAAGCGAGCTGGTGTTCGAGCTTCGTGGGCAGCCATAGGTCGTCACTGTCGAGGAAGGCGAGATAGCGACCTTCGGCATTGTCGATTGCCGCCTGGCGCGCCAGCGCCGGACCGCCGTTCTTCGGCATCCGGATCAGCTTGACGCGCGGATCGCGCGCGCCGATCTCGGCCACGATCGCGGGCGTGCGATCGGTCGAGCAGTCATCGGCGATGAGCAGCTCCCAGTCACCGAAGGTCTGGACCAGAACCGAAGCGACGGTTTCCTCGATGAAGCGCTCGACGTTCCAGGATGGCGTGATGATCGAAACAAGGGGCATCGCGCAATCCTTCAACCGGCAACGGCGGTCTCGACTACCGCGGCGCGCAACGAGGCCGCGAATGTGTCGAGTTGTTTGGCGTCGCTGATGTAGAGTTCGCCCGCAAACGACCGCCGCCAGGCAGCCTCGAAATACGGGGCGCCCCTGACCGGGTCGAATGGGCCATCCCGCAGCGCCTCGCGCAGGCGTGTCGGCACGTCGCGCAGGCGGTCGGCGGCATAGATCAGCGGACATGAGCTGTAGAAGGCATCCCCCATCGCCACGACCGGCTTGCCGAGCAGGAGCGCCTCAGCGCCGGATTTGCTGTTGACGGATATGACGGCGTCGGAGCGGTTCAGCACGGTGTAATTGTTGGTCTGTGGCGGCAGCAGCACGAAATTGTCGAAGCGACGCGCCAACTCGAACAGGCGATCGGCAGAGATCGCGCCGATTTGGGCGGGGTGCTCCTTCGCCACCAACACGTGCGAATCCGGAATCGTCCGCAGCAGGAAATCGACGGTCGCAACCTGATCGAGATAGTCCGGCGAGCGCAGGGTCAGAGCCATGTCGGCCGGCACGTGGAAGGGATAGTAGACGAACCGTTTGTCCGGGATTGGACGATAGAGCTTCTTCAGCCGTGTCGCATTGAGTGCCATCGCGGCATGCACGCGGGCGTGGCGCAGATTGTGCCCGAATTCCTGGTGCTTACCGAGGGCGAACTGGTCCCAGAGTTTCTCGGCGAGGCGGCGCGAGTTGCGCAGGTTGACCACTTTCTTGAAGGCCGCCGAATAATGATGCTGGTCCTTCTTGGGGATGACGATGGCCTGCTGCTTCAGGGTGTCGTCGAGATAGCTGCGCACTTCGGGCGACACCTCATCGGCAGGTCTCGCCATCACCTGCGGCGCGGCAAGGCTGTCCGGCGTGAAGTACATCCGGCCGCGGAAGAATGACGGCTCGATGAACCAATTGCAGATACCGCGACGTTTCGCAGCGTAGAAGCTGGAAATCACCGAGAGAAAGCCGCCGAGCTCCTGCACCAGCACGGCGTGCTTGCCTTGCCCCGCGAGACGGTCGAGCGACACCTCCATGGCGTTGGCGTAGATCATGAAGCGCCGGCGCAACGCCGCGCTGTCGCGGATTCCGAATGTGAAGCGCTCATGGCTGAACAGGAAATTGGAGCCGTCGAGGCCATAAGCTTCGATCCGTGCATCAAAAGCCGTCCGCTCATCGGGCGAGGGGCCGGCCTTGAGGCCCTCGCGGTACATGTTCGTGACCGGCACCCCCGCGGTCACCGACATCTCGGCGCTGCGATCGTCAAAGGCGAGCAGTTCGACCTCGCATCCTGACGCGCGCAGACGCTGCGCGACAGGAATCCAGAACCGGGTCTGGTACTCGGCGAGCGTTGTGATCAGGATCGTCTTGGAGGAGCTCATGGTTGGTTTGCAGTACGCTTGGTTGAAGTTTCCGCATATAGAAGCTTGCGCGATAGCTCAAGGGTGGATTGAAGTGAGTTCCAGTCCCTGATTGTGGTAGCCGACGATCTCATCAGCTACGATCGTGGGCAGGACAAGGTCGTTGGTTGGGTTCACGAACAACATGCAGCGAGTCGTCTTTCGCGTTGACGCATCGGTCCAGATGGGTATGGGGCACCTCACCCGATGCCTCACGTTGGCGAATGCGCTTGCCGAAAGGGGAGCGAAGTCGTGCTTTCTCCTGCGCAGCAACGCCGCGGGTCTCGTGGCTTTGGTCGAAGGAAACGGACACGAAATACGGCTATTGCCGGATCCGCCGGCCGGGAGCCCTCTCGAGATGACCGGAGCGGGCATGTATGCGCATTGGCTGCCGACAACCTGGCGACAGGACGCGGAGCAGACCTCTGAGGCCATGGACCAGATCGGCGCGGCCGATTGGCTCATTGTCGACCACTATGCGCTCGATTTTCACTGGGAAACCGCATGTCGGCGCGACGGTCTGAGAATTCTTGCGATCGACGATCTGGCCGATCGCCAGCACGATTGCGAGATTCTCCTCGACCAGAATCTCGTTCGAGAGATGCACGCGCGCTATCGCGACCAAGTGCCTGAGACCTGTGTGAAACTGCTCGGACCGCGATACGCCCTGCTTCGCCCCGATTTCGCGCAACAGCGTCGCAAGTTGACAAGCCGCAGCGGAGAGATTGGCCGCATTCTGGTCTGCTATGGTGGCTCCGATCCCACCAATGAGACCGCAAAAGCGGTGCGAGCAATTGCGAGCCTCCAGATACCGTCAGCAGAGGTCGATGTCGTCGTGGGGATGAGCAATCCCCATACGGACTCCATCGTGCGATGGTGCAGCGGGTTGTCGGGCGCGCGGGTCTATCAGGGGGCCAACAATATCGCCGAGCTGATGCGGCGGGCCGATCTTTCGATCGGGGCCGGCGGCGTAATGAGCTGGGAGCGCTGTTGCCTGGGCCTGCCGGCCGTGGTGGTCGATATTGCCGACAACCAGACTGGCGCGCTAACGGCCCTGGCTGACGCAGGAGCTGCGCTTTATCTTGGTTCCGCGACTGCCGTCACGGTTGAGATGCTTGCCGGAGGCATTCATTCGCTGTTCGAGAGTGCACCTCGGGTCAGGACGATGGGCGAGGCCGCCCTTGGGCTGGTGGACGGCGAAGGGAGGAACCGGGTCGTGGCCCGGATGTGCGACTAGGTCGTTGATTCTGGGCCCAAATCCTGCCACGCCTCGAAAAATTCCGGAGGGGTGTAGCCAGATGGTGGCCAAGCCTGACTTTCGTGCTAAACGCAGGGCGAAACTTGGGAATCCCGCTGTTCGGTCCGTCGGTTGAAGATGAAGATTTCGATCCTCTGCTCCAGCGCGTCGCATCCGATCTACCCGCACCTGCAGCATTGGGCGCAGGTTACAGGTGCAACGCACGAGGTCGAACTCGTGCAAAGAAAGGTTGAACTCTCGGGCGGGGACATTCTGTTCCTGATCTCGTGCCACGAGATCATTTCGGCGGGCGATCGCGCACGCTACGGCAAAAGCCTCGTAATTCATGCGAGCGACCTTCCGCAGGGGCGCGGATGGTCGCCCCACATCTGGCAGATCCTCGAGGGGGAGAATGACATCGTTGTTTCATTGCTGGAGGCGGAGGACCAGGTGGACACAGGCGCCATCTGGGCACAGCGTCACCTGATCCTCGAAGGCCATGAATTGTTCGACGAGATCAATGCAAAGCTGTTTGCGATCGAGCTCGATCTCATGAACGAGGCATTGGCCAGCATCGGACGAAAGGCGCCGGTTGCTCAGGATGACCGCGCGCCGACGTACTATCCACGGCGTTCGCCGGAGGATTCGAGGCTGGATCCGGCGCAGCCACTGGCTCAGCAATTCGAGCTTCTGCGGGTGGCGGATCCTGAGCGTTTCCCCGCGTTCTTCGATTTCCGCGGTCACCGCTATCTGGTGCGCCTTGAAAAGGTTGAAGCAAGCGATGGCTGACACGATAACCATCTCCGGGCGCGCGATCGGCCAGTCTCACGAGCCGTTCATCATTGCGGAGATGTCAGGCAACCACAATCAGTCGCTCGAGCGCGCGTTGGCGATCGTCGAGGCCGCCGCCAAGGCGGGGGCTCACGCGCTCAAGCTGCAGACCTATACGGCCGACACGATGACGCTTGCGCTCGCGCGCGACGAAT
The DNA here is from genome assembly GCF_023006515.1 of Bradyrhizobium sp. PRIMUS42. Classification (NCBI taxonomy): domain Bacteria; kingdom Pseudomonadati; phylum Pseudomonadota; class Alphaproteobacteria; order Hyphomicrobiales; family Nitrobacteraceae; genus Bradyrhizobium; species Bradyrhizobium sp. PRIMUS42. Next base: position 12,456 of record NZ_JALBGZ010000011.1, on the reverse strand, counting down.
TTTTCATCGATGATCCTGACAGCCTGTGGAAAGGTCGTTCCCTGCACGAGCTTTACCAGCAGGCCTACACTCCCTGGGAATGGCATGGGCCGATCTTCGACCGCGCGCGCTCACTCGGCATGATTCCGTTCTCGACCCCGTTCGATGCGAGCGCTGTCGATTTTCTCGAAGGTCTCGGCGTTGCCTGCTACAAGATCGCCTCGTTCGAGAACACCGATCTGCCGCTCATCCGCAAAGTGGCTGCCACCGGCAAGCCCATGATCATCTCGACCGGCATGGCCACGGTGGCCGACATCGACGAGACGGTAAGGGCGGCCAGGGCGGCGGGCTGCAAGCAGCTCGTCTTGCTCAAATGCACCAGCACCTATCCCTCAACTCCCGCCGACACCAATCTGCTCACGATCCCCCATATGCGCTCGCTGTTCGGCTGTGAGATCGGCCTTTCGGATCACACGTTCGGCATCGGTGCACCGGTCGCAAGTGTCGCGCTCGGTGCGAGCGTGATCGAAAAGCATTTCACGCTTGCACGGGCCGATGGGGGCGTCGATTCCACCTTCTCCATAGAGCCTGAGGAGATGGCGGCCCTCGTGGTCGAGACCAAGCGAGCCTGGCTCGCTCTTGGCCAAGTCTATTATGGTTTGACTGAAAACGAGGGCAAGTCGCTCGTGTTCCGCCGCTCGCTGTACGTGGCGGAGGATCTCGCCCCCGGTGACGTGCTGACCGAGCAGAACCTTCGCATAATCCGGCCGGGCCTTGGCTTGCCGCCGAAATACTTCGAGACGTTGCTTGGCAAGCGTGTCGGACGCGCGGTTCGGCGAGGAACCCCGATGAGTTGGGATCTGCTCTCGTCTGCAGATGATGCGGTCCCGACGCCGCAGGGCATGGCGAGGAGCGCCCGTGGCTGATCAGCCGCATGTCTGTCTGGTGGTCGATAACCCGCTGCGCGACCTCGAGGGACTGGTGCTGCTGGCGCGGCAGTTGTCGACACGCGGCGTGCAGGCTACGCTCGTGCCCATGTACGAGCAGGGATTCGACGTCCCGGCCTTGCGGCCTGATCTCGTGCTGGTGAACTACACGCGCCCCAACAATGCCGATCTGATCAAGTCCTACAAGAGCGACGGAATCCTGGTCGGTGTTCTCGATACCGAAGGAATCGGCGGCAAGAACGCGGACCAGTTTGCCAGCATGGTGAAGAGTGCGGGTTGCCCCGATCTTGTCGATCTCTACTGTGTCTGGGGGCAGGCGCAGTACGCGGCGTTCCTCCGGCAGGACACGGTCGCGGCGGATCTCCTGCACGCCACCGGCTGTCCGCGCTATGATTTTTGCGCGCCACCCTGGCGCGCGGCGTTGCCGAAGCCGTCCGTTGGTTCGGGCTACGTTCTCATCAATACGAACTTCCCGACCGTGAATCCGCGCTTCTCCGGCAGCACCACTCACGAGGAGGAGTCGATGGTCAAGGCGGGCTTCGAGCGCGAATTCGCCCGGCAGTTCATCGCCGATGGCGCCCATGCCTATCGCAGCACTCTGGATATGGCGATCAAGCTCGCGCAGTATTTTTCCGCCGTGCAATTCGTGCTGCGGCCGCACCCATTCGAGAACATCAGCTCGTACGACGCGTTCGCGGCTCTGCCGAACGCCAGGGTCATTCAGAGCGGAACCTCGCTCGAGTGGATCAGCGGCGCGCGCTTGCTCGTTCATCAGAACTGCTCCACCGCGATCGAGGCGACCATGCTGAACGTCGAGCCGTTGAGCATGGAGTGGTTTAATACCCCGGCCCTGCGTCTCGACGCGGCGACGCGGGTCAGTCGGGGCGCCGTCACGGAGGCCGAAATGATCGAGCTGGTCCGGCAGGGTCTCGAAGGCCGCATGCCGCCGCTGCCTGCCGAGACCGCGACGTTTCGCCGCGAAATTCTCAGCGAGCTCTATACCGCCGTGGATGGCGCGAGTTCTGCTCGCGTGTGCGGGGTGGTGCTCGCGACAATCTCCGCCCGGCGGGGCGAAGCGCCGACGCATGCGTCGGCGCGGCCCTCCGTGCGCGGAATGGCCGCCGCTGCGGTTCGTCGAAGTATGGGCCACAGGACAAGTTCGTTGCTGCGTCGTGCGTACAGCTCCGCCGAAAGCGAGCGCCGCCGGGACGGCAAGACGTTCGGCATCGAGACCGTGAATTCGATATTGAAACGCCTCGATGAGGCTTCCGTCGACGGCAGGCGCTTTGTAGCGCGGCCAGCCGCGGGCGTCCGTGTGAAGCGAATGATGAGCGGAGCGAGCGTGCAGCTTGCGGAATTGAGCTGACCCGTGCTGCGCCGATTTGTGCATAACACAGCGATCTCGGCCGTTGCCTACAGTCTTGCTGGCGTGCTGGGACTGTTTGCCGTCGGGTTGATCGCGAAGTCCTACGGATTGGCCGTGCTCGGTCTGATCGTCCTGGTGCGCGGCTTTCTTCCAAGCGGTTTTCTCGTTCTGATCGATTTCGGTGTATCGGAGATCGCGACCCAGGCGATCGCTCGCGGGCGACTCGGGGATTGGGCGGCGGCCGGCGAAAAGATAGCGCTCCTGACCGTGGTCGCGGTCGTCGCCGGCGTCGCCTCGAGTATCGTGCTCTGGCTTGCCGCACCCAGCCTTGCGCTCATCTTCAGGGTGGCTCCCGAACAGGCTCAGGCGTTCGTGTCGATTCTCCGGATCACCGCGCTCGTGCTGCCGATTGCCTTCATCGGATTGGTGATCGAGGGCGCGCTCAAGGGCTTCGAGGAATATAGCTGGCTTCGATCGACGGAAGTCGGAAGCAGCGTTCTGTACGTTGGCTCGATCTATCTCGCCTTCTGGCAAAACGCTGCGTTCGAATGGCTCGCCTATGCGTATCTTGGCGCCATGACCGCAAAATACTTCGTGCTGGCGTTGGTGATCTGCATTGCGGCACGCGATACTCCGCTGCGGTTCAGTTTCTGGACGCCGGCGAGCCGGTACGATGTCGCTTATCGCTGTTGGCTCATGTTCAACAACAGGATAGCGGGCGCACTCCAGCAATCCCTCATTCCGCTGATGATCGGCGTATTGTACGGTCCCGTCGAGGTCGGGACCTTTGACCTGCTCACGAGGCTGCCGCGGTTTCTGAAAACGACGATGAGCCCTCTTTACTCGGCGATTCTTCCTATCTCCACCCATCTAGACGAGAAAACCGACGTTCGGCGACTGCAATTGCTTGGGCGAAATGGTCTGGTTGTGCCGGCCGCGATCATTGTCCCGATCCTCGTTGTCATCGGGTTATTCTCCGAGGACATATTGAAGGTGTGGGTCGGCCCGCAGCATACGGATCAATGGCCATGGCTTGCCTTGGCGCTGTTCGTTCCCGCCGTAAGCGCCATGTTGGGGGCGGGGCAGACGGCGCTGATGGTGCGGTCGGATTTTCTCCGCACCAACACGCGTTTTCTCTATTTGCAGGTGCTGACTCAATACATCGTCACCGCGCTCACCGCGGTCTGGTTGCGCGAGCGAGCCTTTCTTCTCGGTTGGGCAATATCCTACATCCTCTTTGCGCCGATCATCGCCCACCGCATGCTATCTTTCATGAGCCTGCCGAATTCGCTGTTTTGGCAGCAGCTGGGCAGACAGTTGTTGGTGGCGACGATCCTCGCGGCAATGGCGGTCGGCTACAAAATGTATGCCACACCGGCGACCTTGCTGGCTCTCGCCATCGTGGGAGGGATCGCGTGCATCGCCGCATGGGCGCTGAGCATCGGCCTGATACTGTCCCGCAGCGACCGGGCAATGGTAGGCAAATTTGCCCGGGCGTTGACGCAGCGCTGATGTGGCTGTAGCCCCATGGCGTCGTGAAGTTCCCGCCCGACACTCTGCGGTTGCTCGCGTTTGGTGGATTTGCTAAGGGCAAATCGGCTGGGTGAGCCCATTGGGAACAGCGCGAATTCTAGATCCGGCAGGGCGGGGACGGCAAAATGGGATTGATGTCCAGGGCGCTTTGGCACGTGAACCGTTCGCCACTCCGTTGGGCGGTCAAGACGGGCGTCAACACATGGCACCTTAGCGAGAAACAGGAGCGACGCCGCCAGGCTGAGCTCCTGACCGTGTCGGCGCAGGAGAAAGCCAAGGCCGAGGACTTGAACCGGGACGGTTATGCAGTCGTCACCGAGCTGATGGATCCGTCAATCCAGCAGGCATTCGCGGATGCGGGCATGCTGAGGCTCAAGGACATCGAGGGGCTGGAGGCCAAACAGAGTTCCACGTGGAAGAATTTTTGGGTGCGCCTGCTCGATGCTGAGATGCAGAATGGGCAGCTCAGTGCGGACAACATCTTCGTCCGCTATGCGATGCAGAAGTCAGTCGTCAACGTCGTCTCGACCGCGCTGGGTGAGATTCCCTGGCTTGACTACGTACTGTTGTCTTACTCTCGTTACACCGGTGAGAGCCTGGCCTCTTCACAGCTTTGGCATCGCGATCATGACGACGTGCGGGTGATCAAGTTCTTCAGCTATCTGACCGACGTCGAGGACGACGCCGATGGTCCGTTCACTTTCCTTCCGAAGCAGTCGACGGACAGGTTCGGCTATCCTCTTCTGGGGAGCCACTTCCCTGACGAGCAGGTGTTCAACAAGGTGCCGCGCGAGGACATCAAGGTGATGAAGGCGCCGCGGCTTTCATCCTTTATGGTCGACACGACGAGATGCCTGCACATGGGGAGCCGAATGGGGCCGGGGCATGGACGGCTGCTGTACACCGCGACATTCTTCTCCTTTCCGCGGATGTTCCCCGGTGCCAAGAACCGACCATTCTTTGGGACGCCGAATACGACGGCGTTCGAAAAGCTTCTGCTGGGCCTGTGATAGATAGGCAGTCCGATCTCATGATCAATCTCTGAAAGGGCGTTCGGTGACGTTTACGCCTGATTTGAAGCCTGCTTCACGGTTGGAGTTGTCGAGAGCCTATGCCGTCGATATCGCGCGCAGCCTTCGTCGGATCGCGTTCAAGAACGTCAGGCGGACGCACGACATCGTTGATGCCGAATACAATTCGGGGGAATGGGGCCGCATCCTATCCGAGCGCGCCTGGCTTCGCGAACGCTCACTCGAGGACTTTCTGGTCGGCCATAGCGAGGCGTCGCGCCTCGCCAAGGTCGATGGCCGGATCGTCCGGATCTCCACCAGAGAATATTATCAGTACCGGCTGGGCGCGCTCTCGCAGTTGATCGCACGGCACGCCGGCGAAGAGACGTCGCTCCTCGAACTTGGCGCGGGCTTTGGTTACAATCTCTTCTCCCTGTCGATCGACCCGCGATGGACCAGGCTGCGCGGTCTCGACATCGCCCCGAACGGGATCGAGGCCGGCCGGCAGATCGCCGGCCATTTCAGACTGGGCGACCGGGTCAGCTTTGGGCGTATCGACCTGACCGATCCCGCCGATCCCGCTTTCCGGGAACTCAAGGGCGCGACGATCCTGACCTATTTCTGCATAGAGCAGATTCCCCATGCCGTCGAAGCCGTCGTCGATCACATCCTGAAGGCGCGCCCTGCGCGGGTCATCAACATCGAGCCTGCGGTCGACATGTTGGACCTTTCCGATCCGCGGGATATCGCCAGCAGGATTTACATTCGTTCCATGGACTATCAAACCAGACTGTGGACGCTGCTCGACGAACTGGATCACAGCGGCCGGATCCGCGTGAACGCGAGGGAGCGAATGAACTTCGCGCCCACCCTGCACAACGACGGATTGCTCTATGCCTGGGAGCCGCTGGTCGATTCGGACTGACTTGGGACCTGCCCGCATTCGCCGCCAGACGATCTAGACCGGTGCGACACGCAATCTTTGACGGCGCAATTGCCTTGCTGGCTTTGCTCGTGTACGCCATGATCCGCGTGCCGCGCTCGGCCCGCTCAGACTGGGGGCGCAACGCTGAACATGTTGAAACAGGCCGTCATCCTGGTCGGTGGTCTCGGGACACGGTTGGGGGAGCGAACCCGGCTCGTTCCCAAACCACTGCTGGAAGTTGCCGGCAGACCTTTTCTCGATTATCTGCTCGACGAGTTGACGCGCTATCCGACGGTCGAGGAGATCGTGCTGCTCGCCGGCCACCGCGCCGACGTCGTCGTCGAGGCCTACCATGGCAAGAGCCGGCGCCGTGCTTCGGTGAAGGTTATTTGCGAGCCATCCCCGTGTGGCACCGGCGGTGCATTGAAGCATGCCGCTGGCGTGCTGCAGGATCGCTTCTTCCTTCTGAATGGCGACTCCTGGTTCGATTCCAATTTGCTAGATCTCGCCCTGCGCGCGCGCAACTCGTCGGCCATTGTCCACATGGCGCTCAAGCGTGACGAGGAAGGAGATCGCTACGGTCGTGTTGTGCTCGAAGGGAGTCGCGTCAGGCGTTTTCTTGGAGCCGGTGCCCAGCCGAACGGGCCGATCAATACGGGCGTCTATTGCATTGACCGGGCAATTCTCCGGTATATTGACGAACTGCCATGCTCGTTGGAGCAACAGGTGTTTCCGAGGCTGGTCGCCGAAGGACAGCTCGAGGCGAGTTTGTACGACGGCTTCTTCATCGACATCGGTATCCCCTCGGATTTCGAGCGGGTCCAGCACGAACTCCCTGAGCGGTTGCGTCGCCCTGCGGTGTTCTTCGATCGGGATGGCGTGCTCAACGTCGACAAGGCCTATGTGCACCGGATCGAGGATTTCGAATGGATCAACGGCGCACGCGAGGCGATCAAGCTGTGCAATGATCTCGGTTATTACGCCTTCGTCGTCACCAATCAGTCGGGAGTAGCCCGCGGCTATTACGGTATCGAGGACGTTCACCGTCTTCATGACTGGATGAGCGCAGAACTCGTAGGCGTCGGCGCGCACATCGACGATTATCAATATTGCCCGTATCACGAGGAGGGCACGATCGAGGCGTTTCGTCGCGCCAGCGACCGGCGCAAGCCCGCTCCGGGCATGATCATCGATTGCATGAACGGATGGCCAGTCCGGGCTCAGGGAAGCCTGCTCGTCGGTGACAATGATCGCGACGTCGAAGCGGCACGCGCGGTGGGACTCCCGGGGTACCTGTACAAGGAGGGCGACCTGGCGGCGTTCCTTCGCCCGCTGCTCAAGGCCACCGCGACGCGTTGAGGGGGCGGTTCGCCTTGGAGCACCCGGTTCGGGCTGCAAAAATGAGGCTTCGGTTGCCTGCGTCATGGGTGTAGTGCTACGTCAGTTCAGGAACCAACTCAGCACGGCTGGCGTATATGCGATTGTCCTCGGGTCTCAAGCATCACATCTGGCGCGCCGCCATGAGAGCGACGCCATTTCCAATCTTCGCCAAGGCGAGAGATTCCGCCTATTGGCAGAAGCACTGGAAGGAGAAGCTGCACGCAAACGAGTTTGAAGGGTATGCCGCGTCAACCCCGCTGAAGAAATGGTTCGCTAGACAGGTAATCGACCTCCAGCCGAAGTCTGTCTTGGAGCTCGGATGCAATGTCGGAGCCAACCTTCGTGAACTGAACGCGCTCGATGCCGCTGTCAACCTGTATGGGATCGAATTAAACGATCGCGCGATCCGGTATGGAACCGAAAACGTCGTAGGGAAGAACGCGCAGCTGATACAGGGCTCCATGGCTGACGCCGGGCTTCTCATGCAGCAACGCAATCTCTCCGAAGTCGACGTCGTATTCTCGTCGGCGGCCGCAATGCATTGTGACGACAAAATTTTCACGGCTGCGAAGGAGGCCGCCCTGTCGCTTGCCACAAGGGCGATCGTGCACCTCGAATTCAATGCATGGAGCCCTGCGGACCTTCATAATTGGCGCAGCTGGCGGGGTTCATTCGTCAGCGATCGATGGATCCGCGATTACGCTGGAGAATATCGTGGTCATCCCCGGGTCGAGCGTATAGACACCGTCGGCATTCCTCTCGATATAAACTTCATGGACAATATCGGACGCGTGATGGTCAGCGACGTCACCGGTCTCGTCATCGTTCACCTGAAGCCTGGCTCTCGACCGGCTTGATGACGCAACGAGGATTCATCCAAAATCCCATCGCGCTCTAGTCGCGACTGATGGTGCGAAACATGTATTCCGCCTGCTCCCAGTCCTCGAGCGTGTCAATGTCCTGCACATACTTCCGCGGAAGAACGATGCCGATTGATCGCTCGGAGAACAGCGGCACATCATCACGAAAGGCATCCCCCGTTCCCCAGTAGAACTGGCCCGCGTCGTGATAGGCCGGCTCGAGATCCTGAGACCGCGTCAGACGGTGTTCAGGATAGAAAGCGTCGACCCGTCCTGACGTCGTGATGCGCACGGCCCGCTGGATCGGAAATGCGTAGCAGGTGACCGAAAAGGCGAAGGCCGCGTCCGAGCGGGTGAGGGCGTCGTGCCCCTCGCACAGATAACGCGGCTGAATCAGCGGAGCGGTGGCGTAGACGCAGCAGGCGTGGCTGATCGCATTGCCTCGTTCGCGGAACCACGTAACGGCGTGTTTGACGACGGCATTGGTGCCGGTGAAATCGTCGGCAATCTCCCTGGGCCGGACGAACGGCGTCGCCGCGCCCAGTTGGCGCGACACGGCTGCGATCTCCTCGTCGTCCGTGGACACGATGATCTCGTCGAACAGGCCGCTCTGGCGCGCCGCATCGATCGAGTATGAGATGATGGGTCTACCACAGAACGGACGGATGTTCTTGCGGGGAATCCGCTTGCTTCCGCCGCGCGCCGGAATGACCGCGATCTTCACGAGAGGATCTTCGCGAGTGCGCTGACGACGGTGTCCTGTTCTGCATTCGTCATCTTGGAAAACAGCGGCAACGTGATGGCGTCCTGGTAGTAGCTTTCGGCTTCAGGAAACATGCCGGCGCGGAAACCGAGACGCTGATAATAGGGCTGGGTGTGCACCGGGATATAGTGCACGTTGACGCCGATCCCGGCCGAACGCAATGCATCGAAGACCTCACGCCGCGAGAGCTTGATCTCGTTTCGCCTCAGCCGGATCACGTAGAGGTGCCAGGCAGAATCTGTGTCGGGGTGTTGCCATGGACTGGTTACCGGCAGCCCGGCGAGCAGGGTATCGTAGCGCGCCGCAAGCTCGCGCCGGCGCGCGACAAAGGCGTCGAGCCGTCCAAGCTGGCTGGCGCCGAGGGCGGCCTGAATGTCGGTCAAGCGATAGTTCAGGCCGAGCTCGATCTGCTCGTACGTCCAGGGACCATGCCGGTCCTCATTGGACCGATCCGCTTCAGGCGGATCGGTCTGCACGGGGCGGACAATGCCGTGGGTGCGTAGATAAGCAAGTCGCTCCCCGAGCCTTGGGTCATTGGTGAGCGCCATGCCTCCTTCGCCGGTCGTGATGATTTTCACCGGATGGAAGCTGAAGACCACGATATCGCTGAATTGCGCAGCTCCGATCTTGCGCCCGAGATATTCGCCGCCGATCGCGTGCGACGCATCCTCGATGATGCGGAAGCCATAGCGATCAGCGAGCGCGCGGATTTGCGCCATTTCGCAGGACTGGCCGGCAAAGTGGACGGGAATCACCACCTTCGGCAATCTTCCCTCGGTGCTGGCCTGCGCCAGCTTCTCCGAGAGTGCGGTTACACTCATATTGTAGGTGCGCGGATCGATGTCGACGAAGTCGACGCTGGCTCCGCAATAGAGCGCACAATTGGCCGAAGCTACGAACGTGTTCGGTACGGTCCAGAGGATGTCGCCCCGACCGAGATCGAGCGCAAGACAGGCGATATGAAGCGCTGCCGTTGCGTTTGACACGGCGATTGCGTTGCGGGCGCCGCAGTATCCGGCTATCGCCTGCTCGAAGCGGGGGCCGGCCTGCCCTTGGGTGAGCCAGTCCGACTGCAGTACCTGCGTGACTGCCTCGATGTCCTCAGCGGAAATATCCTGGCGCCCATAAGGGATCATTTTAGAGCAATCTTGTTGAAGTCCCGGATCTCGGCGGGGTCGAGGAAGTGGTCGTTTCGATTGGAGTTGTACTCGAATCCATCAGGAACCGGCTCACCACGCTCACCAATCTGGTTCGTGAGATAGTCCACATCGCGGCGGAAGAATTTGATCGTCGGCTTGATCACGAAATGATCGTGAAACTTCACCGTCAGATGCGAATCGTCGGTGGGGCACATAACCTCGTGGAGCTTTTCGCCCGGACGAATGCCGATCACCCGGATCGGCAGCGTTGGGGCCATTGCCGCAGCCAGATCCGGAATACGGACCGAAGGGATCATCGGAACGAAGATCTCGCCGCCAGACATGCGCTCGAAGCTCTTGATCACGAAGTCGACGCCCTGCTGCAACGAGATCCAGAACCGCGTCATCCGCGAATCGGTGATCGGCAGATGATCCGCACCTGCGGCGATCAGTTTGTTGAACAGCGGCACGATCGAGCCGCGCGAACCGACGACATTGCCGTAACGCACCACGGCAAAGGCTGTGCGATGGCCGCCAGCCATGTTGTTGGCCGCAATGAATAGCTTGTCCGACGCCAGCTTGGTCGCGCCATACAGATTGATCGGCTGCGCAGCCTTGTCCGTCGAGAGTGCGATCACCTTCTCGACGTCCGCCGCGAGCGCCGCCTGGATCACGTTCTCCGCACCATGAACGTTGGTCTTGATGCACTCCATGGGATTGTATTCGGCGGCCGGAACTTGCTTCAACGCAGCGGCGTGAACGACGAAGTCGATCCCTTCCATAGCCGTGCGGAGGCGCTCGCCGTCCCGGACGTCGCCGATGAAATAGCGCATCGCAGGCTGATCGTACTCCTGCTGCATCTCGTATTGCTTCAGCTCGTCGCGCGAGTAGACGACGACGCGACGCGGCTTGAAGTCCTTCAGGAGGCGGCCGACGAACTTCTTCCCGAACGATCCTGTGCCCCCAGTGATCAGAATGGCTTTTTGATTGAACATGTTCGCTCTTGCGCCGGATCGTTGTCTGGAGTGGGGAGAATGCTGTTGGTTACCATACGCTCCTGCCGCCGTCCATCACCAGGTTCTGTCCTGTCATGTAGCTCGATGCATCCGAACAGAGGAACTGCACGGCCGCACGGTATTCGTCCACATCGGCCATGCGGCCCATCGGAATCAGGCGGGTCAGTCGTTCGACGAAAGCCGGATCCTGGTTGTTGAAGACGCCGCCCGGCGAGATCGCGTTGACGCGGACGCCGTGATCGGCCCAATACGTCGCCAGATATTTCGTCAACCCAATCAAGCCGTGCTTGATCACGGAGTAGGTCACCGGCTTCACCGGCTGTTCCTCCTCGCGTGTCACCTGCGGCTGGCGGTAGAGCCGCTGGTCCGGCGCGATCACGCCGAGATCGGAGGCGATGTTGAGGATCACGCCGCGGCCCCGTTTGGCCATCTCGCCGCCGAACACCTGCGCGCACAGCATCGCACCGGTCAGGCCGACGGCGATTTCGGTCTGCCATTGCGGCACCGGAAATGCCTCGAAGCGCGAGGAGTGCATGACGCCCGGGCTCGACGTCACCTTCGGATCGATCGCGGCGTTGTTGACGAGGATCTCGACGGTGATGCCGCGGTCTGCAAGCTGCTCATTGGCGACGCGCACCGAGTCGAGCGAGGTGACGTTGATCTCAAGCGCGATCAGATCGGCTGAAGGCGTTGCCTGCTTCAGCGCCGTGACGGCGGCGTCGGCCTGCGCCAGGCCGACGTCGGTGACGACCACGCACGCGCCGGATTCAGCGAGTGCTGCGACATGCTGCTTGCCCAGCAGGCCACCGGCGCCGGTCACGAGCGCGGTCCGTCCGGTCAGGTCGTAGCGGGAGGAGGAGATTGCCATCGAAGGCTCCTGTTCAGCTTCTGAGCTGGCCGCCGTCCGCCACCATCACGCTGCCCGTGATGAAGGCGGCGCGGGGCGAAGCAAGGAAGGTAACGACGTCCGCGATCTCTTCGGGCGTGCCGAGCCGGCGCAACGCCACCTCGCGCTGGAGCATCTCGTCAACCGCCTGGCTGTTTTCCGCGATCTTGCGCGCCCAGGTGCCGTCTGCGCTCAGGATGTTGCCCGGCGCAACCGCATTGATGCGGATGCCTTCCAGCGCCAGCGGTCGCGCGAGACCGCGCACGGTGGCGTTCAAGGCCGCCTTCGCACCGTAATAGGTCACCGGCGCGCCAAGCGCCGCCATGCCGGCGATCGAAGAGATGCAGATGATGGACCGATCGCCGCTGCCGCGCGCCATCAGCGGCCGGGCGGCCTCGATCATGTTGGTCGCGGCGAACAGATTGAGATCCATCACCCGCGACCATTCCGCTGCTGTTTCCTTGCCGGGCGGCACGGAGGCGCCGCTGCCAACATTGCAGACCAGGATATCGAGCCGGCCCCACTGCTTCTCGACGCCCTCGACCAGTACTTTCGCGGCGGCGGGGTCAGTGACGTCGGCGACGTGGACAGACGAGATGCCCCCGACGCTCGTGCGCGCGGCGTTGAGCGCCTCGGCACCGCGCGCGGCGAG
>NZ_JALBGZ010000119.1:0-11808 GCF_023006515.1 Bradyrhizobium sp. PRIMUS42 | reverse complement strand
GCTGCGGCTGGCCGACGTCTTGCGCTCGCGCGGCGGCTCGTCGCCGGCATCCTCGCTCTTGCGCTTGGCGGATGATTTCGTCGATTTCTTCGGCTTGTCGTCGCCGCCGGGAATGCGATCCGCCGCGGTCAGGCGCAGATCGGCGAGCGCCGCGGGCAAGCCGAACAGCGGCTCCTTCCGCCCACCCTTTTTCTTTCCCAACCCCATACGCAAAACGCCCGGTCAGCCCGCCCCGCCGCACGCTAGCGGTCGCAGTTTAAGGCCCGGTTACCCCGACGTTAACGCGTGATTAGGAGATGGGGCATTCGCCCGCCGCAGTTCCGCTGATGAGGCGACGGCGCTAGGATTGCGGGCACAAAACAACAGGGAAACACGCATGGGCCATATCGATCCGACCAAGGAGATCTTCGCACAATTCCGGGACAATGACCGTCCCGGCCCGATCCACATGCTCAACCTGGTGCGCCTGCGCAAAGAAGCGGCCTATCCGGACGGACGCAAGGCGAGCGGCGCGGAGGCCTACGCAGCCTATGGCCGCGAGAGCGGGCCGGTGTTCGAACGCCTTGGCGGCCGGATCGTCTGGCAGGGCAGGTTCGAGCTGATGTTGATCGGTCCGCAGGACGAACGCTGGGACCATTGCTTCATCGCCGAATATCCAAGCGTCTCAGCCTTCGTCGAGATGATCCGCGATCCCGTCTATCGCGAAGCCGTCAAGCACCGCCAGGCCGCGGTGGAGGACTCACGGCTGATCCGGCACGCGGTGCTGCCGGTCGGGAAGAATTTTGGAGAGATACCGGCGTAGGGCGCGTTGCTCTCTCCCCGTCATCCTGAGGTGCGAGCGGCGCGATGCAATGCGTCGCGCCGGGAGCCTCGAAGGATGCACGGCCGCCTCGATGCTTCCGCGCTGCGACCAGCCGGGCCGTCGCCCTTCGAGGGCCGCCGAAGAGGCGGCCACCTCAGGGTGACGGTGAGGGATTTGAGTCGCGAACACAAAATCGGCGGCCCGAAGGCCGCCGATCGCATTTCAGAACCAGGCAACCACTAACCTGCCGGGCCCGCGTCTTCCAGGATCGGGCCGAACAGCTCCCAGCGCTCGCCGTTGAACTTCATCATCTGGAGCTGCTTGTTGACGCGATAGTCGGTTGGCGAGGTGTTGGCCTTGATGCCGGGCAGCGCGGTATCGCTGACGACGTCCTTCAGCGACGCCGCCTGCTTCATGACGTTCTCGCGCGTCAGATCGTCACCGCACTGCTTCAGCACATGGACCAGCAGCTGCGCCGTGCTGTAGCCGTAAGTGTTGAAGTTCGAGTCCTTGTCGCCATCCGGATAATACTTGGCCATGAAGTCGAAATACCTCTTCAGGCCGGCATCGTCCTTCCAGGTCGGATCGAGCGGTTCCTTGCCGTAATTGACGCTGATCAGGCCCTTGGCGGCGTCGAGGCCGGCCGGCTTCAGCACCGCGCCGACCGAGGTGGCGTTGATGTCGACGATCTGCACCGGATGCCAGCCCATCTCGGCGATCTTCTTGATCGCCTGCGCGGCCTGCTTCGGCGTGGTGGCGCTGAAGAACAGATCGGCGCCGGCGTCCTTGATCTTGAGGACCTGCGAATCGACGGTCGGATCGGACACTTCGTAGGACGCTTCGGTCACGATCATCTTGGCGGCCTTGTCGCCGAGGCCGGCCTTGATGCCGTTCAGATAGTCCTTGCCGAGGTCGTCGTTCTGATAGAGCACGCCGATCTTGGCGTTCGGATGCTCCTTCAGGATGTACTGTCCGTAGATGCGGCCCTCGACGAAGTAGTTCGGATTGAAGCCCATCGTCCAAGGATAGTTCTTCGGATCGGTGAAGCGCGAGGCGCCCGTTGCTGCGAACAGCTGCGGCACCTTCTTGGAATTGAGATATTTCTGCACGGCCGCGTTCACGGGCGTGCCGATGATCTGGAAGGTCAGCAGCACCTCGTCGCTCTCGACCAGCTTGCGGATCTGCTCCACGGCCTTCGGCGGCGAATAGGCGTCGTCATACTGGATCAGGTTGATCTTGCGGCCGTTGATGCCGCCCTGGTCGTTGATCATCTTGAAATAGGCGGCCTGGGTTTTGCCGATCGACGAATAGGCCGACGCCGGTCCCGAGAACGGCATGGTCTGGCCGACCTTGATCTCGGTGTCCGACGCGCCGGGATCATATTTCTTCTGGGCATTGGTCGCCGAGACCGACAGCGCCAAAGCGAGTGCCGTACCAGCGACCAGATGCAATAATCCGTTCCTCATTCGCAATTTCCTCGGTTTGTTATCTCGATGATCTTTCCGTTGCCGTGGCGGCAAGCGGGCGTCATCGCTGGGCCGCAGTGCGGCGGACGCTCTGCTGCAACGCAAGGCGGGTGAAACCCGCAGTTCGTAGGGTGGGTTAGCCGAAGGCGTAACCCACCACGTCTGTCGCCGCGGAGGCCGAAGAGGTGGGTTACGCCTCGCGGTTTGCGCTTCGCGCAATCCGCGGGGCTAACCCACCCTACGAGATCCGCCCTCGAGCTAACCCGCTGGGCCGTTGTCCTCGATGATCGGTCCGAACAGCTCCCAGCGTTCACCGTTGAACCGCATCATCTGCATCTGCTTGTTGACGCGATAGTCGTTCGGCCCGGTGTTGATCTTGATGCCGGGCAGCGCAAAGCTCGGGGTGAAGTCCTTGATGTTGGCGACCTGCTTCATCACGTTCTCACGCGACAGGTCGTCGCCGCACTGCTTCAGCACCTGCGTCAGCAGCTCGGCGACCGAATAAGCATAGGTGTTGACCGTGTTGAGCTTGTCGCCTTCGGGGAAATACTTGTCCATGAAGGCGAAGAACGCTTTCACGCCCGGATCGTCCTTCCACTGCGGATCGCTCGGCTCCTTGCCGTATTGGGTCGAGATGATGCCCTTGGAGATGTCGAGGCCGGCCGGCTTCAGCGTCGCCGAGATCGGGCTCGCATTGATGTCGAGGATGTGCACCGGGTTCCAGTTGAGCTCGGCCACCTTCTTGATGGCTTGCGCCGCGAACTTCGGCGTCGAGGCATCGTAGAAGAGATCCGCGCCCAGCGATTTCAGCTTGACCACCTGCGAGTCCACGGTCGGATCGGTAACCTCGTAGGACACCTCGCCGACGATCATGCTGGCGGCCTTGTCGCCGAGGCCGCTCTTGAGGCCGGCGAGATAGTCGCGGCCCATGTCGTCATTCTGGTAGAGCACGCCGATCTTGGCATTCGGATGCTCCTTGAGAATGTATTTGGCGTAGATCCGTCCCTCGGACACGTAGTTGGGATTATAGGCGATGGTCCATGGATAGTTTTGCGGATCGTTGAAGCGCGCCGCGCCGGTGGACGCCAGCAGCTGGGGGATCTTCTTGCCGTTGAGATATTTCTGCACGGCGGCGTTGGCGGCCGTGCCGATGATCTGGAAGGTGAACAACACCTCGTCGCCTTCGACGAGCTTGCGCACCTGCTCCACCGTCTTCGGCGGCGAATAAGCGTCGTCATATTGGATCAGATTGATCTTGCGGCCGTTGATGCCGCCCTGATCGTTGATCATCTTGAAGTAGGCGGCCTGGGTCTTGCCGATATTGGCGTAGACGGAGTAGGCGCCGGAGAACGGCACGGTCTGGCCGATCTTGATCTCGGTGTCGCTCGCCCCGGTGTCGTATTTCTTCTGGGCGAGGGCTTGGCTTACGAAGGCTTGGTTCGCGGAGAACGCGAAGGCGAGCGCCGCCGTGGCAGCTATGAAGGCTCTGCGATTGCTCATGTGGGTTGTTCCTCCTGACGGAATTTTCGGCCGACGGTCTTTTTCCGTTGATTGCAACGGTCGCCATCGCTGCCGAAGATTGTGGAGGAAGGTTCGCCGCCGCGCAAGGATCGCAACGCTGCGCCGTAGCGTCTCAGGTCGAGGGCTAGGCGAGGAACAAGGCAGCCAGCGCGACCGCCGCCGGCAGCGCCTGGACCATCAGGATGCGGCTGCTGACGGTCGCGGCGCCATAGGCGCCGGCCACGATCACGCAAAGCAGGAAGAACGCCTTGATCTGGAACGCGAAGGCCGGGTTGCCGTGGAGGAGACCCCAGATCAGGCCCGCGGCGAGGAAGCCGTTATAGAGCCCTTGATTGGCAGCCAGCACTTTCGTGATCTCGGCCTTCTCCGGCGTGTTGCGAAACACCTTCAGCCCCTGCGGCTTGTCCCAGAGGAACATCTCCAGGATCAGGAAGAAGACGTGCAGCGCGGCGACCAGCGCCACCAGGACATTGGCGATCAGGATCAAAGTCAGCTCCCCCCGAAGCGTCAGCTTTCGGGTGGACGTTAGCATGGCCGGCATGGCAAGTGCGATGGCGTGTTTCGATGTAATGGTGCCGTAATGGCCAGCCGACCAACCAAACTCTCTATTCGCTTCGGCCTCGATCGCCTGACGACGCCGATCGGAATCGCCTTGCTCGTCACCGATGCCGAGGGTGCGCTGCGCGCGCTCGACTGGGCAGACTACGAGCACCGCATGCGTGAGCTCCTGCGCCTGCACTATGGCGCAGTCGATCTGAGCGACCAGCCTGCGCCCGCGACCATGCGGACGGCGCTGTCGGGCTATTTCGAAGGCGATCTCGGTCAGCTCTCGAGCATCGGATGGCGCATCGCGGGCACGCCGTTCCAGCGGAAGGTCTGGACTGCGCTCGCGCAAATCCCTGCGGGCACCACCATGAGCTATGGCGCGCTCGCCGCAAAGATCGACACGCCAAAAGCCATTCGTGCCGTCGGCCACGCCAACGGCTCCAACCCGATCAGCGTGGTGCTGCCATGCCATCGGCTGATCGGCGCCGATGGTTCGCTGGTGAAATACGGCGGCGGCCTGGAGCGCAAGCGCTGGCTGCTGCGGCACGAGGGGGTGGAGGTTCGAAAGCCTGTTTGAGGAGGTGTGAGCGACAAGGAGCCTGCTTCAAGGTCTTGCCCCAGCGATGGGTCGTCGAGCGAATCTTCGGCTGCTGCCCCTGCTGTAGCCGAATCCATCAGATTTTCGACGTCATCACTTTCTGCACGATCTTCCAGGTCCCGCTCACCTTCAGGCATGACAAAAGGTCCGTGAAGCAACGCGGCGGAATGTGCAATTTCACTTTCAAGAGCGCGAGCTCGCCTTCAATATCGATTGACAGGATCTGATCATCCCGCTCGAAGCCCTGTTGCTTCGGAGCTTTCATGCTGCGGACCGCTCCTAGCCAGGTTGCAATCGGCGTCACGCCGACGTTGCCGTCTTCGGCGACCTTGGTCACGGAACTCAAGGAATGGAATATGGATGCAAACTTCTCAGCATCCATTTCATAGGCGGCATCGAAATAGGTCTGCGCGAGGGAGCGCAAGGCGGAAGCGTCCGTGTCCATCGTTATCCTCAAAGCTGTTTACACCGAACCCATTAAAGCGGCTCGGCCAACTGTGCCGAGCCTCGACCCCGCCTCACGTTCGGGACGTTACTGCAGGTCATCTCCTTGCTCGCGCAAAGATCTAAGGCAAACTGATTTATGAAACTAGACGACTTGCATGGCATGGGCTCGTGAGTGATATTCATGAATGATGACAAACGAAATGAACGAGCTCGCTGCGTTTGCAGTCGTAGCCAATGAGCGAAGCTTTACACGCGCTGCGATAAAGCTGGGTGTATCTCAGTCCGCGTTGAGCCACACCATCCGGAGGCTTGAGCAGCGGCTCGAGCTGAAGCTGCTCGCTCGAACAACCAAGAGCGTTGCGCCAACCGCTGCGGGGGCAGCTCTTTTGGAAGAATTGTCGCCGGCACTTGAGCAAATTCGTCATGCCATCGACAAAGCCCAAAGCGTTCGGCGCAGACCCGAAGGTCGCCTTCGAATTGTCATGTCACGATCCGCTGCCGTGATGGTATTGCTGCCGCGCCTCAGAGCCTTCGCCGAGACCTACCCTGACATCGTTCTGGACGTTGTCACCGTCACCGGACCTGTGGACCTTGTTGCAGGCGAGTTCGATGCCGGTATTCAGCTTGGCGAGTACATTCAAAAGGACATGATCGCGGTTCGTATCACGCCCGAGCTGCGATTGGCGGTCGTAGGGTCGCCACGCTATTTCGCATCACGACGCATCCCCGAAAAGCCAAAGGACCTCAGCGAACATCGGTGCATCACCCTGCGTCTTGCGGGTGGTCCTTATCGGTGGGAGTTCGAGCAGGGACGAAAGTCGGTCACGATCAACGTGAACGGCCCGCTCATCATTGACGATACTCACCTGGTGATTCAGGCGGCGCTCGCTGGAGTCGGTATCGGGATCGCCTATGAAGAGCAGGTCGCCGGATATGTTGCGCAACGCCGCCTTGTCAGGGTGCTGGAGGACTGGACGCCGCCGATTCCGGGCTTCTTCATGTATTATCCGAGTCGTCAGCATCAACCAGCCGCGCTGTCTGCACTGGTGAACACGCTACGATTCTCTGAGCAAAAGTCGGTGCGATGATTGGCGCCTCGATCTCTCCCCTCATCAATCCGGGATGCCGCGCATCGGCGAGCCCGGAATGACGGCACGAGATCACGCCGCCGGCGCGGCAACCGCCTTGTCGCCGGCCATCACATGGGTCAGCGCGCTCTTGATCGCAGCCTGCCGGGTCGGCGCGCTGATCTGTGCACCCAGGAGGTCGGTGACGTAGAAAACGTCACGCGCGCGCTCGCCGAAGGTCGCAACATGGGCTGACGCAATGTTGAGATTGAGCTTCGAGATTGCGGTGGTCAGCTCGTAGAGCAGGCCGGGGCGATCAAGGCCGGAGACCTCGATCACCGTGTAGCGGTCGGACCATTGGTTGTTGATGGTCACTTCCGGCTCGATCACGAAGGGCCGCGCCTTGCTGCGCACGGTGCGCCGCGCCACCACTTCGGGCAGGCGCAACTTGCCTTCGAGTACGTCCTCGATCATCTCGCCGATGCGCGTGGCGCGGCGGCCCTCGTCCTCGTCGCGGTCGTACTCCCGGGAGATCGAGATCGTGTCGAGCGCGCGGCCGTCGGTCGTGGTGTAGATCTGGGCGTCGACGATGTTGGCGCCGGCCGAGGCGCACGCGCCGGCGATGATCGACAGCAGCCAGGGATGGTCGGCCGCGAAGATCGTCAGCTCGGTGACGCCGCGCACCTCGTCGAAGCCGACATTGATCGCGAGCTTGTGGCCGGCCTGCTCGCTGGAGCGGACGAAGCGGGCGTGACGGATCTTGCGTGGCAGCTCGACCTTGAGCCAATAGGCCGGATAGTGCCGGCCGATATAGGCATCGAGCTCGTCCTCCGGCCATTCGGCGAAGGCCATGCGGAATTCGGCATAGGCCGCGGCGAGACGCTTGCCGCGATCGACCTCCGAGAAGCCGCCGGTCAGCACCGGCTCGGTCTCGTAGTAGAGTGAGCGTAGCAGCTGCGCCTTCCAGCCGTTCCACACGCCGGGACCGACGCCGCGGATGTCGGCCGTGGTCAGGATGGTCAGCAGCTTCATCTGTTCGACCGACTGCACCACGGCGGCGAAATTCTCGATGGTCTTGCGATCCGAGAGGTCGCGCGACTGCGCGACCGTGGACATCGTCAGGTGCTCCTCGATCAGCCAGGCGATGAGCTCGGTGTCGGCCGGGCTGAAGCCGAGCCGCGGGCAGAGCCGGCGCGCCACCTTGGCGCCGGCGATCGAGTGATCTTCCGGCCGGCCCTTGGCGACGTCATGCAGCAGCGTCGCGATATAGATCACCGCGCGGTGCTCGGGCCGGGACTTGCGCATGAGGTCGCTGGCGAGCGCGAATTCCTCGACGCCGCCACGCTCGATGTCCTGCAGGAAGCCGATGCAGCGGATCAGATGCTCGTCGACCGTGTAGTGATGATACATGTTGAACTGCATCATCGAGACGATCTTGCCGAAGGCGCGGATGAACTGGCCGAGCACGCCGGTCTCGTTCATCCGCCGCAGCACGATCTCGGCGTTGTCCGAGGTCAGGATCTCCATGAACAGCCGGTTGGCCTCGGGATTTTCGCGAAGCTGCGCGTTGATCAGGCCAAGCGACCGCGTCACGTCGCGCATCGCATCCGGGTGGAAGGCGAGGTTGTTCTTCTGCGCCAGGCGGAAGATGCGGATCAGATTGACCGGATCGTGCTTGAACACGTCGGGCGCTGCAACGTTGATGCGGTTGTTGTCGACGATGAAGTCGTCGCTGTCGGGGACGCGCCGCTTCACCGCGGTCGGCCGCAGCCGCGCCATCATCCGGCTCAGCACCGGCGCGGGCTTGGCCTGCTGGTCCTCGAGCTTGGCGCAGAGGATGGCGGTGAGGTTGCCGACCTCCTTGGCGACCAGGAAGTAGTGCTTCATGAAGCGCTCGACGTCCTGCATGCCGGGATGCGAGGTGTAGCCGAGCCGGACCGCGATCTCGCGCTGGAGGTCGAAGGAGAGGCGCTCTTCGGCGCGGCCGGAGTAAAAGTGCAGATTGCAGCGCACCGACCAGAGGAAATCGGCGCAGCGGCGGAAGCTGCGATATTCCTGCGCGTCGAACACGCCGCGTTCGACCAGCTCGCTGGTGTCGCGCACGCGGTAGACATATTTGGCAATCCAGAACAGCGTGTGCAGGTCGCGCAAGGCCCCCTTGCCATCCTTGACGTTGGGTTCGACCAGGTAGCGCGACTGGCCGCCGCGGCGATGCCGCTCCTCGCGCTCGGCGAGCTTTGCGGTGACGAATTCCGATGCGGTGCCCTGGACCACCTCCTTGTCGAAGCGCGCGACCAGCTCGTCATAGAGTGGCTTGTCGCCGGTGAGGAAGCGCGTCTCCAGGATCGCGGTGCGGATGGTCATGTCGCCGCGCGCCTGCCGGATCGATTCGTCGACCGAACGCGTGGCGTGACCGACCTTCAGCCCCATGTCCCAGAGGCAATAGAGGATGGCTTCGGCGACCTGCTCGCCCCAGGCGGTCTGCTTGTAGGGCAGGATGAACAGGAGATCGATGTCGGATTCGGGCGCCATCAGACCGCGGCCATAGCCGCCGGTCGCGACCACCGCCATGCGCTCGGCGCCGCTCGGGATCGGCGAGCGGTAAAGATGCCGGGTCGCCGCCGAATACAGAATGCGGATGATCTCGTCCTGGACGTGACACAGCCGCTCGGCGCAGTGACGGCCGTGGCGGTCCTTCAAAAGGATTTCCTGTGCCGCGGCGCGTGCGGCGATCAGCTCGGCCTTGAGCAATTGTGCCATGGCGGTGCGGAACGCGTCTTCGCGTCCCTGATGCTTTTCGGCAAGCGCATCGACCGCGGCGGTGATCCGCGCCGTGTCGAAACGATCGTCCATCTCGGCCTTGTGCTCAGTCGCGACGCTGTCCATGCCTCACCGGATATAAGAGGTGACAGGCGCTGTCACCCGCCATTCTCTGGCAATAGTCGTTCCATGCTGGAAAGCTGCGGCTTGGGACAAATCTGTTCTCGGCCGGCGGGTCTTCAAGGGACGGATTTTCTCGTTGATTTCTAGATATAACTCATTGAAAAACAATGAGGTTTTTGAGGAGGCTGGGCATGACCGGGATGATACGACGTATTCTGCTGGCGGGAGCGGTTGCGCTCGCCATGACCCAAGCGGCAAAGGCGGCGGATCCGCTCAAGGAAATCCGCATCGACTGGGCGACCTACAATCCGGTGTCGATGGTCCTGAAGCAGAAGGGGCTGCTCGAGAAGGAGTTCGCCAAGGACGGTATCACCGTCACCTGGGTGCAGTCGGCCGGGTCCAACAAGGCGCTCGAATTCCTCAATGCGGGCTCGATCGATTTCGGCTCGACCGCGGGCTCGGCGGCGCTGGTGGCGAAGATCAACGGCAACCCGATCAAGTCGATCTACGTCTATTCGCGTCCCGAGTGGACCGCGCTGGTGACGGGCAAGGACTCCAAGATTGCTAGCGTGGCCGATCTCAAAGGCAAGCGCGTCGCGGTGACGCGCGGCACCGATCCGCACATCTTCCTGGTGCGCGCGCTGCTTGGCGCCGGCCTGACCGAGAAGGACATCACGCCGGTGCTGCTCCAGCACGCCGACGGCAAGACCGCGCTGATCCGCGGTGACGTCGATGCCTGGGCCGGCCTCGATCCGATGATGGCGCAGGCCGAGGTCGAGGAAGGCGCAAAGTTGTTCTACCGCAAGGCCGACGCGAACACCTGGGGCATCCTCAATGTGCGCGAGCAGTTTTTGAAGGACCATCCGGATGCGGCCCGCCGCGTGCTCGCGGTGTACGAGGAGGCGCGCAAATATTCGCTGGCGAATTACGACGAGCTGAAAAAGACCTTCATCGCCGTCACAAAGCTGCCTGAGGCTGTCGTCGACAAGCAGCTCAAGGAGCGCACCGAGCTCACCCATAGCCGGATCGGCGCGCCCCAGCGCGAGTCGATCCTCGCCGCCGGCCTCGCGCTGCAACAGGCCGGCGTCGTCGATGCCAAAGTCGACGTGAAGGCGACGCTGGATACCCTGATCGACGACCAGGTTCCGCTGCCGACGAATTGAGGTTGGTCTTGTAGCCCGGATGGAGCGAAGCGAAATCCGGGCTACGGAGGCTCAGGCGCGGCAATAGTAGTGTTGCAATCCCTGATCAGACGCGCTTCCTACCGGCCATGATCTCCGACGCGCCAGTCCTGCAACAAGCTTCCGAACCGGCCGAAAGCGTTGCCGCGCCTCCGCGGCTGTTGCGCTATGCGCGGCCGCTGCTTGGGGTATTGCTGCCGCTGACGCTCGCGCTCGGTTGGGAACTCGTGGTCTGGCTCGGCTGGTCCAACGGCCGGCTGGTGCCGCCGCCCTCGCGCATCTTTGCCACCATCGCCGAACTCGCCCATTCAGGCGAGCTGGTCCGCCACATTACCGCGACGCTGTGGCGCGTCGCGCTCGGCTTCGCGTTCGGCGTGGTCGCAGGCACGTTGCTGGGAGCCATCTCCGGCTATTGGTCGCTCGCCCGCCGGCTGCTCGATCCGACCGTGCAAGCGCTGCGCGCCATCCCCTCGCTCGCCTGGGTGCCGCTGTTCATCCTCTGGCTCGGCATCTTCGAGACCTCGAAGGTCGCGCTGATCGCGGTCGGCGTGTTCTTCCCGGTCTATCTCGGCGTGATGGGCGCGATCCTTTCGGTCGACCGCAAGATCGTGGAGGTCGGTCGCACCTTCCGCCTGTCCGGCCCGGCGATGATCCGCCGCATCCTGTTGCCCGCCGTGTTGCCGGCCTATGTCGTGTCCTTGCGCGTCGGGCTCGGCCTCGGCTGGATGTTCGTCGTGGCGGCCGAGCTGATCGGCGCCTCCGAAGGTCTCGGTTATCTCCTGCTCGACGGCCAGCAGCTCGGCAAGCCCGCGCAGATCCTGGCCGCGATCGTGATCTTCGCCATCCTCGGCAAGCTCACCGACTGGCTCATCGAGGTCGCGGCCGCACCGTTCCTGCGCTGGCAGGATGCCTTCGTCCGCGCGAAGGGAGCTTAAAGGCGATGCTGGCGCTCGACCGGGTCAGCAAGACCTATCCCAACGGTGTCCAGGCTCTGGCGCGCTTCTCCGCCGAGATCAGGCAAGGCGAGATCGTCGCCATTATCGGCGGCTCCGGCTGCGGCAAGTCGACATTGCTCCGCGCCGTCGCCGGTCTCGACCGCGCCAGCTCGGGCACCGTGACGCTCGACAATGAGGCGATCAGTTCGCCCCATGCCAAGATCGGCATCATCTTCCAGGAGCCCAGGCTTTTGCCCTGGCTCAGCGTCGCCGAGAATATCGGCTTTGGCCTTGCCGATCTGCCCGCGGCTGAGCGGCGCGAGAAGGTGGCGCGTGCGCTCGAGCGGGTCGGGCTGGCCGAG
>NZ_JALBGZ010001199.1:0-1171 GCF_023006515.1 Bradyrhizobium sp. PRIMUS42 | reverse complement strand
CGCCGCGGAAGCCGCCGCCACGATCGTCACGCTCGCGGTCGCGGTCGGCCTTGCGCATCATCGCGGACGGGCCTTCCTCGAGCTCCTCGACGCGGACGCTGAGATAGCGGATCACGTCTTCGCTGATGCGCTCCTGGCGCTCGATCTCGGCGATCGCCGCGGACGGCGCGTCGATGTTGAGCAGCACGAAGTGCGCCTTGCGGTTCTTGTTCATGCGGTAGGTGAGGGAGCGCACGCCCCAATTCTCGGTCTTGGTGACCTTGCCGCCGAGACCCTCGACAATGCCGGTCATCTGCGCAGTCAGCTCTTCGACCTGCTGCGTGCTCGCGTCCTGACGCGCGAGAAAGACATGCTCATAAAGAGCCATGGTGGTCCTTTCCTCATGTTGGCGCATCGCCCGGCGTCAAGCCCTTAAGAGGCCTTCGGAAAGGACTCTGGGATTAAGCTCAGAAGGCGGAAACACGGGACGACGGGCCGACTGGCCCTGCCACACCAAAATCACGAATGATTTGCTGAGACCGTCCGTTCAGCTCCCGGCCGGGGTCTGCGGATGCGCGCCTTATACGGATTTTGGCCGGCTTTGCAAGGTTGGAGCGCCCCGTTTTCGGCCCGACGGTGCCGGCATGGGGCGGCCGAACCCATCCTCTCGTAGCAGCTTGACCTATTTGTTTGTATGTCATACAAATAATTCATCGGGAGGTGCTGATGACGGGTGAATCGGTCCAGGCTCCGTTTGAGGCGTCGGCAGGCGACCCCAAGCACGCCGCGCGAGCCACACGATCGGCCGGCCGCAAGATGCGCTCGCTGCTGCTGGATGCCGCGAGCCCGCTATTTCGGGAGCGGGGGCTGTCTGGCACGGCGATCACCGACATCGCCGCCGCCGCGGACGCGTTCCCGAGCCAGATCACCTATTACTTCCGCACCAAGGAGGCGCTGTTCGTCGAATGCGCCTGCCGCGAGCTGCTGTATCTGGCGCGTGCCACCGAGCAGGCGGCCCTGAAGGCGCGCACGCCGCGGGACTACACGCTGGCGCTGGCGCAGACCGTGACGGCGAGCGATTCAGTCGCTTTCTTCGCCGAAGCGCTGACATTGACGCGGCGTCGCCAGGATCTTGCGCCGCTCGTGGAGCGCACGATCGAGCGCCTGCACGGCGAAGGCGCGCGCGCCTATG
>NZ_JALBGZ010001198.1:0-1173 GCF_023006515.1 Bradyrhizobium sp. PRIMUS42 | reverse complement strand
GGATCGGTGCTCTCCGCCATCTGGTCGAGCACGCGCTGCGCCGTCGCGGGGCCGATGCCCGGCAACAGATGCAGGATGCGGAAACCGGCGACGCGGTCGCGCGGATTTTCAGTGAAGCGCAGCAGCGCCAGCACGTCCTTGACGTGCGCGGCGTCGAGGAATTTCAGCCCGCCGAATTTCACGAAGGGAATGTTGCGGCGGGTCAGCTCGATTTCGAGCGGGCCGGAATGCGAGGAGGTCCGGAACAGCACCGCCTGGTGCTTCAGCAGCGCGCCTTGCTCGCGGTTCGCCAGCACCTCTTCGACGATGTAGCGCGCCTGGTCGGCCTCGTCGTGCACGGTGACGAGCTGCGGCTTGTGCGAGGCGGCGCGGTCGGTCCAAAGGTTCTTGGTGAAGCGCTCGCGCGCGAGGCCAATGACGCCGTTGGCCGCCGCCAGCACCGCTTGCGTCGAGCGGTAATTGCGGTCGAGCGTGATCATCTCGGCGCGGGGCGAGAAGCTCTGCGGGAAGTCCAGGATGTTGCGCACGGTGGCGGCACGGAACGAGTAGATCGACTGCGCGTCGTCGCCGACCACGGTGAGGCCCCGTCCATCCGGCTTCAGCGCCAGCAGGATCGAGGATTGCAGGCGATTGGTGTCCTGGTATTCGTCGACCAGCACGTGATCGAAGCGACCGCCGATCTCGTCCGCGATCAGCGCATCGCTCATCATCTGCGACCAGTAGAGCAGGAGGTCGTCGTAATCGAGCACGTGCTGCGCCTGCTTGGCCTCGACATAAGCCGCGAACAGGCCTTTCAGCTCGGATGCCCAGCCCGCGCACCAGGGATAGTGCTGGCCGAGGACCTTCTCGATCTCCATCTCGGCGTTGACGCAGCGTGAGTAGATCGAGAGGCAGGTGCCCTTGGCCGGAAAGCGGCTCTCGGTCTTCGACAGGCCGCGCTCGTGCCGCACCAGGTTCATCAAGTCTGCGGAGTCCTCGCGGTCGTGGATGGTGAAGGCGGGATCGACACCGATCCGTTCGGCATATTCGCGCAAGAGACGCGCGCCGATGCCGTGGAAGGTGCCGGCCCAGCTGAGCGCATCGCGCATGATCGCGGCATTGTTCTCGCCCAGCACCTTGCGGGCGATGCGCTCGACCCGTCCGGCCATCTCGGCCGCGGCGCGGCGGGAGAAC
>NZ_JALBGZ010001197.1:0-1176 GCF_023006515.1 Bradyrhizobium sp. PRIMUS42 | reverse complement strand
GGTCTGCTCGGAGACGGATTGCTCGGCCTGGAGCTTCAAATCAACCTCGTCGAGGGTCGCCAGCGGCTGGCCGATCTCGACGGTCTGGCCGACTTCCACCAGACGCTTTGCAACCTTGCCGGCGACGCGGAAACCGAGGTCACTCTCGATCCGCGGCCTGATGGTGCCGACGAAGCTGCGCTCCGGCGTCTCGGAACCATAATGCGCGGTTGCGACCAGGACCGGCCGCGGCGGCTCGACCTTCTCGGCGACGGTGTCATTGCACCCGGCCAGCGAAGCCCCCATCAGGGCCAGCGACACGCCTGCCAACAGCCTGGAATAGGAAATGGCATCGATAAGCCGGTAACTCATGTCAGCACCCATCTCTTCTGTGTACCCTGACCGATTGGTCAACTAACTATCTCTCTACTCTCCGAGACCGAGGCCGCCGGCGAATATACCCTCATCTGGTCCCGCTGACCGGCCAAAGACGCCCCCCTCCACCGAGCGGAGCGTCTCCCTGCTAATCCCTGTCAGCTTGTCGGATTGCGCGCCGTGACGATCCACGTCGCTCTGTCGATCATCACCGATCGCTCGCCGGTTCGGCCCGCGAAGGCGGCACGAACCGCGGCCGATGCGCGGGCGCGGATGTCGTCGGGCTGATCAGCGAGCACGCGCGACAGCGGGCCGACCTCGAACGTCATCTTCACCGCCTCGTCGATCGCCGCGTCCCGCGTCGCGCCCTCGCCAAACGGGATGGAAGCATCGAAGGGCGCGATACCGATATCGGTGAAGCCGGCCGCCGTCAGGATGCGAGCCACCCGCCCCCGGTCGCCGAACGAGAATGGGCCGGGCGCTTCGGGACCGGGCGGCGCCATCGGCGGGACGATGCCTTTGACCGCGTCCATCGGCAGGCGCACCCAATCGTTCTCGGCCACGCCACGCCAGCATACGAAAGCGACCCGCCCGCCCGGCTTGAGCGCATGGCGCATATGAGCGAACGCCGCCGTAGGATCGTCAAAGAACATCACTCCGAAGCGCGAGAACAGGATGTCGAACGCGCCCTCGGGCAGCTCGGCGCTGCTGGCGTCGGCCACCTGGAACTGGACCGGTGTATCCTGTGGCGCCAGCGCGCGCGCTCTGCCGATCAGCGCTTCGGATATGTCCACGCCCAGCACATGGCCCCCCGCGCCGACG
>NZ_JALBGZ010001196.1:0-1179 GCF_023006515.1 Bradyrhizobium sp. PRIMUS42 | reverse complement strand
ACGACCGCTACATCGTCAATGGCCAGAAGGTGTGGATCTCGACCGCGCAGGTCGCGCACAAGATCCTGCTGCTGGCGCGCACCACGCCGCTGGAGGAGGTGCGATCGTCACGGCTGCGATCGACGAGAATGGCGGTGAGGCGGTTTTCCACGGCGCCGTTCCCGACGATGAGGCCAAGCTCGAAGCCGCCATGCGCCGCGCGCTGGCAGGCGCAGACATGCTGGTGCTGTCGGGCGGTACGTCGAAGGGCGCGGGCGATTTGTCTCACCGCATCATCGGCCAGCTCGGCCAGCCCGGCATCATCGCGCATGGCGTTGCGCTCAAGCCCGGCAAGCCGCTGTGCCTTGCGGTGTGCGACGGCAAACCGGTGGTGATCCTGCCGGGCTTTCCGACCTCGGCGATGTTCACCTTCCACGACATGATCGTGCCGATGCTGCGCAGGATGGCCGGACTGCCGCCGCGCTCCGATGCCAAGGTCAGGGCAACCGTGCCGGTCCGCATCGCCTCCGAGCTCGGCCGCACCGAATTCGTGATGGTCTCGCTGGTCGAGGGCAGGGATCGCCTGATCGCCTATCCCTCCGGCAAGGGCTCCGGCGCGATCACGTCCTTCGCGCAGGCCGACGGCTTTCTGCGCATCGACGCGCTCGCCGAACAGATGCCGGCCGGGACCGAAGCCGAGGTGACGCTGTTCACGCCGCATGTGCGCGTGCCCGATCTCGTCATCATCGGCAGCCATTGCACCGGCCTCGATCTCGTCACCGCTGAGCTCGCGCATGCCGGCCTCACCGTGCGCTCGATCGCAGTCGGCAGCCTCGGCGGACTCGCGGCCGCAAAACGTGGCGAATGCGATCTCGCGCCGATCCATCTGTTCGACGATCAAAGCGAGACCTACAACACGCCCTATCTCGTCGACGGGCTCGAACTCGTGCCGGGTTGGCGGCGAATGCAGGGCATTGTCTTCCGCAAGGGCGACCGGCGTTTCGAAGGCGTCGGGGCAAAGGACGCCATCGCCGCGGCGCTCACTGACCCCGCCTGCATCATGGTCAACCGCAACCAGGGCGCCGGCACGCGCATCCTGATCCATTCTCACCCGCGACTGCGCCGACTGCTTCGGATCCGTATCGTAGGAAAATTCCGTAAGTGGCTTCTCAAGCAGCAGCACGGGGTGGTGGGTCAGAT
>NZ_JALBGZ010001195.1:0-1179 GCF_023006515.1 Bradyrhizobium sp. PRIMUS42 | reverse complement strand
CCGAGCGCGGTTTTGACAATGTCGTGCTGTGGCCGCGCGGCGTCGACACCGGCCTGTTCCATCCCCGCGCCGTCGATCTCTGCCTGCCGGCCCCCGTGTTCCTGTCGGTCGGCCGCGTCGCGGTGGAGAAGAATCTCGAGGCCTTTCTCGACCTCGATCTGCCCGGCACCAAGGTGATCGTCGGCGACGGCCCGGCGCGTGTCGCGCTGGAAGAGACCTATCCCGATGCGATTTTCCTCGGCGAGAAGCACGGCGAGGAACTGGCGGACATCTATGCGGCCGCCGACGTGTTCGTATTCCCCAGCAAGACCGATACGTTCGGTCTCGTCCTGCTGGAGGCGCTCGCGAGCGGCCTGCCGGTTGCGGCCTTCCCGGTGAAGGGCCCCCGCGACGTGATCGGCGATGCCCCGGTCGGCGCACTCGATCACGATCTGCGCAGCGCCTGCTTCGCGGCGCTCGATGCCTCCCGGCAGGATTGTGTCGCGTTCGCTGCCAATTACACCTGGGAGGCCTCGGCGCGGGTCTTCATCGACAGTATTTTGGGGGTCGGCGCGGTGCTGCCGGGTCGGACCGGCGCGGAACAGCCCCGCCGGGTCGCCTGAGCGGGCAAATCCTCGCGCGCAGGTGTCTTGCCCGGGCCTCATCGGCCGCGATAAGCTCGGACATGACCGAACAGCTCCTCCCGATCGGCCCTGCCGACATCGATGCTGCGGCGCGCGTGATCGCGCCCTACGCCATCCGCACCCCGCTATTGTCCTTTCCCGTGCTCAACGAGCGCGTCGGTGCGAAGGTATTTTTGAAGCCGGAGATGCTCCAGCGCACCGGCTCCTTCAAGTTCCGCGGTGCCTTCAACAAGGTGTTCTCGATCCCGCAGGACAAGCGCGCCGGCGGCGTCGTCGCGTTCTCGTCCGGCAACCACGCCCAAGGCGTGGCGGCGGCGGCGAAGATCCTTGACATGCAGGCGACCATCGTGATGCCTGCGGATGCGCCGCTGTCCAAGCGCGAGCGCACCAAGTCGTACGGCGCTGAGGTCGTGCTGTACGACCGCGACAAGGACGACCGCGAGGCGATCTCGCGCGGCATCGCCGAGAAGCGCGGCGCGACGCTGGTCAGGCCTTACGACGATCCATTCGTGATCGCGGGGCAGGGCACCGCCGGCCGCGAGATCGCGGAAGACAT
>NZ_JALBGZ010001194.1:0-1180 GCF_023006515.1 Bradyrhizobium sp. PRIMUS42 | reverse complement strand
GGCCAGCCAGACCATCACCGGCACGGTGGGCGTCGCCGATGCCGGCGCCACCGTCACCATTCTGGACGGCACCACGACGATTGGCAGCGCCATCGTGCAGGGCAACGGCAGCTGGAGCACAACGGTCACGCTCAGCAGCGGCCCGAACTCCCTGACGGCGCGGGTGAGCGATGCCGCCGGCAACATCGCGACCAGCGGCGCGGTGGTCTATACGCTCAGCACCACCGGCCCGACGGTGACCGAGAGTCTCGTCTCCGACACCGGCACCTCAGTCACCGACCATGTCACCGCCAATCCGGCGCTGAGCGGCACCGGCCTTGCCAACACCGTGGTGCACTTCACCATCGACGGTAGCCCGATCGCGGCGACAGTGACCACCGATGCGCAAGGCGCCTGGTCGTTTACGCCGAGCGGGCTGGCCGACGGATCGCACACCATTGTGGCGAGCCAGACCGACACTTTTGGCAACACCGGCAGCGCATCGCTGAACTTCACCCTGGACACCACGGCACCGACGGTTGCGATTACCAGCACCGGCGGACCGGTCAACCAGGCGAGCCAGACCATCACCGGCACGGTGGGCGTCGCCGATGCCGGCACCACCGTCACCATCCTGGACGGCGCTACCACGATCGGCACCGCCATCGTGCAAGGCAACGGCAGCTGGAGTACCACGGTCACGCTGAACCAGGGCGGTAACTCCCTGACCGCACGGGTCAGCGATGCGGCCGGCAACACCGCGACCAGCGGCGCCGTGGTCTACACCCTCAGCACCACCGGCCCGACGGTGACCGAGAGTCTCGTCTCCGACACCGGTACCTCAGTCACCGACCATGTCACCGCCAACCCAGCGCTGAACGGCAGCGGCCTTGCCAACACCGTGGTGCACTTCACCATCGACGGCAGCCCGATCGCGACGACGGTGACCACCGATGCACAAGGGGCGTGGTCGTTTACGCCGACCGGGCTGGCCGACGGATTACACACCATCGTGGCGAGCCAAACTGACACTTTTGGCAACACCGGCTCGGCCTCGCTGAGCTTCACCCTGGACACGACGGCACCCGCGGTCGCCATCACCAGCGCGGGCGGACCGGTCAACCAGGCCAGCCAGACCATCACCGGCACGGTGGGCGTCGCCGATGCCGGCACCACCGTCACCATCCTGGACGGCAGCACG
>NZ_JALBGZ010001193.1:0-1180 GCF_023006515.1 Bradyrhizobium sp. PRIMUS42 | reverse complement strand
CGAACGCGGCGGTGTCGTGATCCCCGTCGCCGCCAAGCCCGTGACTGCCAAGCCCGTGGTCACGCCGGACAGCCCGGCTGCGGCCCTCGACCGTATCTCGATCCCTGCCGACACCATGGCGAAGATCAACGAGATGCTGACATCAGGCGGCTCGATCATCATCTCCGACCAGGGCATCAACCAGGGCGAGACCGGCGAAGGCACCGACTTCATCGTCCGCCTGTACTAGTCTGTCGCCGCGCCGGATAACGCGGTGTTGACGAGGCGGATCGCGCTGGCGGAGTAACATGCGCCCGGATCATTTCGGGGGATGCCGTCATGATGAACCGCAGGACCGTTCTCACCATGGCGCTGACCGGCACACTGATGCCGGTCACGCGTGCATTCGCCGACGGCGGCATGAGCCGGATCTCGGCCTATGCCTTCTCCTTCCCCGCTTTGTCCGGCGACGAGCTCCGGCTGGCCGCTTTCACCGGCAAGCCGCTGCTGGTTGTCAACACCGCCTCGCTCTGTGGCTACACGCCGCAATATGCCGGCCTGCAGGAGATCTGGACCGAGTTTCGCGCCCGCGGGCTCACCGTGATCGGCGTGCCCTCGAATGATTTCGGCGGCCAGGAGCCCGGCGGCAGCAGCGAGATCACCCAGACCGCGCACCACCAATATGGTGTTACCTTCCCGGTCACCGCCAAGGCCGTCGTAGCAGGCGCAAAGGCGCATCCATTCTACAAATGGGCCGCCGAGGCACGACCGAGGGAAGTTCCGCGCTGGAACTTCCACAAGTACCTGATTGGCCGCGACGGCTATATCGCCGACGTCTTTTCGTCCGCGGTCGAACCGGCCGACACGCGAATCAAGACGGCAATTGCCAAGGTGCTGGCCGACAGTTGAGGCGAGTTGCGCCCGATCCGGTTGGGCACAATTCTGGCGGGATGCCAAACAGCCGTTGCAATGGCGATGGCCCACCATCTAGGCTAGGGATCGTTTGGGGCAGGATGATTTCTGCCGGAGGCGAAAAGCCGCGGCGGAACAACGGGATCAATCTCGAGGACAACACCATGCGCGTGGCGGCAGGACTGATTTTGGCAAGCGCAATATCTCTGGCCATGACCGGCGCGGCATGGTCGCAGACTCCGGCCGCAAAGCCCGCGGCCGCGACGCAAGCCGCCCCGGCAGCAACGCC
>NZ_JALBGZ010001192.1:0-1181 GCF_023006515.1 Bradyrhizobium sp. PRIMUS42 | reverse complement strand
GGCGGTCGAGCATGTCGGTGTCGTCGGCGGGCGAACCTTCGCGCAGTGCGCTGACGCCGGCGCCCATCAGGCGGAAGGCGGTGCCGTCGATTTCCTTGGCCAGCATCTCGCGGCAGATCGAGAAGATCTTCGCGGCGAGCTGCGTCGGCGCGGCGATGGACTGCGAGCGGGTGCGCTGGCGAAAATCGGCGGTCTTCAGCTTCAGCGTCACGGTCGAGCCGGCGAGCTCGCTGCTCTTGAGGCGCGACGACGTCTTTTCGCACAGCCGCCACAAGATCTTCTCCAGCGCCGCGAAATCGCGGATGTCGGTTTCGAAGGTGGTTTCGCTGGAAATCGTCTTGGCGCCCCGATCAGGCTCGACGCGGCGGTCGTCGATGCCGCGTGCGAGCCGCCACAGCCGGCGGCCATCGCTCGGAAACTGCCGCATCATCTCGATCTCGTCGGCCTTCTGCAGGTCGGCGATGATGCGAAAGCCGCGCTGCACGAGCCGCTCCTGCGTGGCGGGGCCGACGCCGAAGATGAAGCCGACCGGCTTGTCCGCGAGCATCGCGCGCGCTTCCTCCTGGTCGAGCGCGGCAAAGCCGCGCGGCTTGTCGAGGTCGGACGCGATCTTGGCCAAAAACTTGTTGCGGGACAGGCCGACGGAGACGGAGATGCCGATGTCGCGCTCGACGTCGCGGGCAAAGCGCGCCAGCACCTTGGCCGGGATCATGCCGTGCACCCGTTCGGTGCCGGAGAGATCGAGGAAAGCCTCGTCGATCGAGAGCGGCTCGACCAGCGGCGTCAGGGCCTGCATGGCCTGGCGCACCTCGCGGCCGACGCGAACATACTTCGCCATGTCGGGCGGGATCACGGTCGCATGCGGGCAGGCTTCGAGTGCCTTGAACATCGGCATGGCGGAGCGCACGCCATAGGTGCGGGCGATGTAGCAGGCAGCCGACACCACGCCGCGCTTGCCGCCGCCGATGATGACGGGCTTGTCGGCAATATCGGGGCTATCCCGCTTCTCGACCGTCGCGTAGAAAGCGTCGCAGTCGATATGCGCGATGTTCAGCGTCGACAGCGCCCGGTGGCGGACGAGGCGAGGGGAACCACAGGCCGAGCAGCGCCGCACGCCCATGTCCAGATCGGCCAGACAATCCCGGCAGAAGCAGCGGGGCCCGGCCGGGTCGGAGCTGGTC
>NZ_JALBGZ010001191.1:0-1181 GCF_023006515.1 Bradyrhizobium sp. PRIMUS42 | reverse complement strand
GCGCGCTCGACATGGATGCCCTCGCCGCCGACGGCAAGCGCGATGCCGGCGGCCGCAACGTCCTCGGAGACGTCGCCCGCCTCCATACGCACCACGACGACGTCCTTGATGCCGGCACGCTCGAGAGCCTCGACCTCGGCGGGGCCGATCGTCGTGCCCTTCTTCAGCACCAGCGGTCCCTGGCGCAGGGTGTGGACGGTCACTCCACCGATCGCATCCCTGGGACTCGCCGGGCCAAATTTCATGCCGCTTCTTCTTTTTCTTTGGGAGGCAGGCGGAGCACCGCGGTGATCTCGGCCATGATCGACACCGCGATCTCGGACGGAGAGACCGCGCCGATCGCAAGCCCGATGGGCGCGTGGATGCGCGCGATGTCGCTCTCCTTCGCACCCTGCTCCCGCAGCCGGTCGCCGCGCTTGGCGTGCGTTTTCCGGGACCCGAGCGCGCCGATATAGAAGCAATTGCGCTCGAAGGCGTGCAGCAGCGCGGGGTCGTCGATCTTCGGATCGTGCGTCACCGCGACGAAAGCCGTGTAGGCATCGACATTGAGCGGCGGCAGCGCGGTATCCGGCCATTCGGCGACCAGCGGAACGTCGGGAAAGCGCTCGGGGCTGGCGAACGCCGTGCGCGGATCGACCACGGTGACGTCGTAGCCGAGCGAGCGCGCCAGCGGCGCCAAGGCCTGGCTGATATGGACAGCGCCGACGATGACGAGCTTTGCGGTCGGGGCGTAGACGTTGAGGAACAGCTTCTTGCCGCCAACTTCGACACTGGCGCTCTTGCCCATCCGAAGCTGCTTCTCAAGCTCGGCACGCAGCGGATCCTTGGAAAAAGCCGCAGCCTTCACGAGGCGCTGCTCGCCGCTCTCGGTGTCCGTCACCAGGATCACCGGCCGGCGCGCGGCCCGCTCGGCATTGAGTTCGTGCAGGATCTCGAGCTTCACGGCTAGCCGACCTTCTCGACGAAGACTCGGATGGTGCCGCCGCAGGACAGCCCAACATTCCAGGCGGTCTCATCCGCCACGCCGAACTCAAGCATGCGCGGCTTGCCGCTCTGGATCACATCCATGGCCTCGGTGACCACGGCGCCCTCGACGCAGCCGCCGGAGACCGAGCCCAGGAACGTGCCCTCGTCGTTGATGACGAGGCTCGAGCCCGCCGGGCGCGGCGCCGAGCCCCAGG
>NZ_JALBGZ010001190.1:0-1184 GCF_023006515.1 Bradyrhizobium sp. PRIMUS42 | reverse complement strand
CGACCAGCCACACCAGCGCGCGCTGCAGCGCCAGCACGCCGGGCGCAGCCGGTGCGGCCACGTTCATTCCACCGGCTGTCGCCGCATACGCCATCACACGCTCACGCAACTGTACGCCACAAACACCGCTGTCATCGCCCGGCTCGACCGGGGCATGACAGAGAATCAACTCAATACGCGTTCTCGTTCTTGGTCAGCAGCGAGATCGGCGTCTTCAGGAGAATGTAGAGGTCGAACAGCACCGACCAGTTCTCGATGTAATAGAGATCGAACTCGACGCGCTTCTGGATCTTCTCTTCGTTGTCGATCTCGCCGCGCCAGCCGTTGATCTGGGCCCAGCCGGTGATGCCGGGCTTGACGCGATGGCGGGCGAAATAGCCGTCGACGGCCTCGTCGAACAGCCGGCTCTGCAGCTTGCCCTGCACCGCGTGCGGACGCGGACCGACCAGCGAGAGATTGCCGGCAAAAGCCACGTTGAAGAGCTGCGGCAGCTCGTCGAGGCTGGTCTTGCGGATGAAGCGGCCGACGCGGGTGACGCGCGGATCGTTCTTGGTCACCACCTTCGAGGCCGTCGGATCGGCCTGGTGATGGTACATCGAGCGGAATTTATAGACGTCGATGCGCTCGTTGTTGAAGCCGAAGCGCTTCTGGCGGAACAGCACCGGGCCGGGGCTGTCGAGCCTCACCGCGAGCGCGACGAGGCCCATCACCGGCAGGGCCGCGAGCAGGGCGAGGCTGCCGACGACGCGGTCGAACAGCCATTTCATCACCAGATCCCAGTCCGTGATCGGCGCCTCGAACACGTCGAGCGTCGGCACCTCGCCGAGATAGGAATAGGAGCGGGGCCGGAAGCGCAGCTTGTTGGTGTGCGCGGAGAGGCGGATGTCGACCGGCAG
This sequence comes from Bradyrhizobium sp. PRIMUS42, assembly GCF_023006515.1. Lineage (NCBI taxonomy): Bacteria > Pseudomonadati > Pseudomonadota > Alphaproteobacteria > Hyphomicrobiales > Nitrobacteraceae > Bradyrhizobium > Bradyrhizobium sp. PRIMUS42. Next base: position 288 of record NZ_JALBGZ010001190.1, on the reverse strand, counting down.
CACCCAGAGCTTCTTCAGCATCTCCAGGATGCGCGTCTCCGCCGAGATCGGCAGCGCGAACAGCACGAGATCGACGCGGGTGCGGCGGGCGAATTCGACGATGTCGTCGACCTTGCCGAGCTTGCGCGCGCCAGCGCAGGTGTCGAGCGCGCGGCTGTCGTTGCGGTCGTCGAACACGCCGAGCACGTGGATGTCGGTATCCTCCTGCGCCTTCAGCGCTTCGACCAGCTGCTCGCCATTGCTGTCGGAGCCGACGATGATGGTGCGGCGGTCGAGCCGGCCCTGGCG
>NZ_JALBGZ010000118.1:0-11858 GCF_023006515.1 Bradyrhizobium sp. PRIMUS42 | reverse complement strand
CGCCGCTGGAGACGGCGGTAGCGCGCTGGAGCGATCCCTGCGGCGCGATCAACGGCAGCAGCGCCGCCGTGGTCGGGCTCTCGAACGCGCCGGCAATGCCGAGCACGAAGGTCGCGATGAAGATCTGAACTTCGCCGACCGCGCCGAGATAGGTGATGGTTGCGAGATAGAGCGCGGTTGCCGCTTCCACGAGCTGACAGAGCTGGACCACGCGCTTGCGCTCATAACGGTCGGCGGCGTGGCCGGCGACAAACACCAGAAGCGCGGTGGGCAGGAACTGGACCAGGCCGACCATGCCGAGAGCGAAGGCCGAGCCGGTGAGATCGTAGATCTGCCAGCCGATCGCGACCGCCGCGATCTGGCTGGAAAAGCGCGACAGGCTGCGCGAAAGCAGGAAGTACAGGAAGGCGCGGTGGGCGAGGAGCGCGCGGGCGCTGACCGGCGGATGTCCGGATATTGGCTGCTCTGGCATCGCCTCGTTGATCGTCTTTTGGGTCACCCTCGGACCGCTCGCCCCTGATGTCGACGGACCCCGCGTGGCTGAGGTGGGCCCGCTTGTCAACAGCGGGACGCCTTCCGCATCTCCCGGCATTGCCTTTGCAGCACAGGCGCGGCCATAATCATTGAGGGTTTGGGGACATCATGCTGCGCTTGCAATCGGCACTCGGCATTTTCGCATTGCTGTTGATCGCCTTCGCGCTCGCAGAGAACCGGCGTGCCGTGTCGCTGCGACAGGCGGCGATCGGCCTCCTCGCCACTTTCGTCACCGCGATCGTGCTCCTGAAGCTACCGATCGTCGCGCGCGCCTTCGGTGCCATCAACGAGGCAGTCGGTGCGATCTCCGCGGCCTCGCGCGCCGGCTCCGCCTTCGTGTTCGGCTATATCGGCGGCGGCCCCTTGCCCTTCGATTTGAAGGTGCCGGGCGCCGATTTTATCCTGGCGTTCCAGGCGCTACCGATCGTGCTGGTCATGAGCGTGCTGACGACGCTGCTGTTCTACTGGCGCGTGCTGCCGCCTGTTGTCCGCGGCATGGCCTGGCTGCTGGAGCGGACGCTGGGCGTCGGCGGCGCGGTGGGTCTGTCGACCGCAGCCAACATCTTTCTCGGCATGGTCGAGGCACCGCTGTTCGTGCGGCCCTATCTGAAACAGATGACCCGCAGCGAGCTATTCCTGGTGATGACCGGCGGCATGGCGGGCATCGCAGGCACGGTGCTGGTGCTCTATGCGACGTTCCTTGCTCCCCTCATCCCTGATGCCGCCGCGCATTTCGTCATCGCATCCGTGCTGGGCGCGCCGGCCGCGATCCTCGTCAGCCTGATCATGGTCCCTGAAACCTCCGACACGCGCACGGGCGGCACGTTGGAAGACCCCGAGATGGAGGTCTCCGGCACGATGGATGCGATCGTGAAGGGCACCAGCGCGGGGATTGAGCTGCTGATCAACATCGTCGCAATGCTGCTGGTGCTGGTGGCGCTGGTCTATCTCGTCAACGCCGTCCTCGGCCTGTTGCCTCACATCGGCGGCGCCGCGATCTCGTTGCAGCGCCTGCTTGGGCTCGTGATGGCGCCGGTGTGCTGGCTGATGGGACTGCCGTGGGATCAGGCCGTGACCGCCGGCAGCTTGATGGGCACCAAGACGGTACTCAACGAATTGATCGCCTATGTCGACTTCTCGAAGCTGCCGGGCGACGCGCTCGATCCGCGCTCGCGCCTGATCATGCTCTATGCGATGTGCGGCTTCGCCAATTTCGCCAGCCTCGGCATCATGATCGGCGGCCTGGGAGTGATGGCGCCCGAGCGGCGCGAGGAGATCAACGCGCTCGGACTGAAGTCGATCGTGTCGGGGACGCTGACGACGTGTTTGATGGGGGCGGTGGTGGGGGTGTTGGCTTGACAAGAGCCTTCGTAGCCCGGATGAGCGCAGCGATATCCGGGGACTTCTACCTCGTCGCCAGCGGTGTCCCGGATGTCGCTGCGCTCATCCGGGCTACAAGAGAATCGTCATTGCGAGCGAAGCGAAGCAATCCAGAACTGTGTCCGCGGAGATAGTCTGGATTGCTTCGTCGCAAGAGCTCCTCCCAATGACGAGGAGAGAGACAGTGGCCTACGCCTTCAACTCCACTGTTCTGAACTCCGCAGGCAGGATCACCTCCAGCAGCTCGACGTCGTCGGAATAGTCCAGGATCATGTGCTTGATCTTCGGCGGCTGGGTCCAGGCGCTGCCTTCTTTCATCAGCGTCTCGCCCTGCCCGTCCATGTAGGTCTTCACCCAGCCCTTGAGCACGTAGACCATCTGGAATTCGACGTCGTGAAAGTGCAGCTTCGAGACCTCGGCCGGATTGCAGGGGCCTTGCAGGCGGATCACATGCGCTTGCGCGAGACCATGGGACGCTGCGGCAATGCCGAGGTCGCGATACTTGGCGTAGGCGCGCAGGCCGTCGGCCTTGAAGTCTTCCTCGCGGTGATGGCTGATAGCGATGCGTTGTCTGGGGCGCGCGGGCTTTTTCGGGGTCACAATGCGGGCCTTCGCCTTCACCGCTTTGCGCGCCGACGATCGCGCCGCCGCCTTTGCTCCGCTGCGCTTCTTCATTGCAGTCTTCGTTGCGGGTCTTGATGCCTTTTGCTTGGCCATTGTCTGCCTCCCTGATCTCAGTCGCGCCCGCCGGACGGGTACGACCCGAAGGCAGATTATCCAGTCTTGGACGAGGCAGCAATTGCGGGCTGGTCAGTCGAAGATCCAATCGTAGCTTGTCCCAGGCTGTCGTGGCGAGCCGACGTCGTCTCGTATTCGTTCTCACGCTGAATTAATCTCGTCGGGAGATCCTGGGGAATTGATTCATGGGAAGCAGCGTAGGTCAGCGTGCATTTCAAAATGCCCGGCTTCAGAAACGACAGAAAGCCGAAATGCTGCCATTGCTCGGGCATGCACTCCAGTTGCACAAGATGGGGCTTTTGCCGGAGGCTCAGGCCGCCTATCGCCAACTCCTGCAGCTCGCCCCGAACCAATTCATCGCGCTGCATATGCTTGGCGTGTTGGAGGCCGATGCCAAGAACTATCAGCAGGCGGAAATTCTGCTGAGCCGGGCAGTTGCCGTCGATCCGCGGTCGGCCGATGCTCATATGAGCCTCGGCGTCGCGCTCAACGGACTACGGCGTCACGGCGAGGCCTGCGCGAGCTATCGCAAGGCCCTCGCCTTGCGGCCCAACCACGCCGTAACCCTCTCCAATCTCGGCAACGCGACCGTGGCCCTCGAACTTCACCAGGAGGCGCTCCACAGCTACGACAAGGCGCTCGCACTCGACGCAAACCTTGCTGAAGCCCATAACGGCCGGGGTTGGGCGCTCAGCCGTCTGCGCAACTATGACGGGGCGCTCGCAAGCCTCGACCGCGCGCTATCGATCAAGCCTGACTACGCCGCGGCACTGGCGAACCGCGCGGTTGCATTGCGGGAACTTCAGCGATTCGACGAAGCTCTGGCAGATGGCAATCGGGCCATCGCGCTGGCACCCGACGACGCGAACGGGTGGCTCGCGCGGGCCAGTGTCCTGCTCCAGATTCAGCAAATTGCCCAGGCGTCGCACGATTGCGAGCAGGCCCTCGCGATCGCTCCCGATTCCATTCAAGCTCACCTGGTGCTGGGCCTTTGCCTCGCCGGGCTTGGCCGGGTCGACGAAGCCCTCGCCAGCTTCGACAGAGCCCTCGACATCCAGCCTGACCTCCAGAGCGCGATCTCCAACAAGATATTCACGCTCGATTTTGTGGGGGACGCCACCGTCGAACGGCACCAGCAGGCGCGGCAGGTATGGTGGGAGCGTGTCGGCGCGAAGATCGCCTCGGAGGCGGCCGAACCGCATGACAACAGCCGCGATCCGGATCGCCGCCTCGTGCTTGGCTATGTCTCGTCGGACTTCAACGCGCATTCGGCTGCGTTCATTTTCAAGCCGGTGCTGCAACACCATAACCCGGCGCAATTCGAGATCGTTTGCTACTCTTGTTCGTCAAAAGTGGACACGACGACCAGCGAATTTCAAGGGATTGCTGACCGCTGGCGCGACGCCTCGCAATGGACCGACGAGCGTCTCGCCGCCGAGATCCGGGCCGATGGCGTCGACATCCTGATCGATCTGTCCGGCCATACCAGAGGAAACCGGCTCAGCGTGTTTGCGCGCAAGCCAGCGCCGATCCAGGTCCATGGCTGGGGCCACGGCACTGGCACCGGACTGCCGACGATCGACTATCTGTTCTCGGACCCGGTCGCGATTCCTTTCGCGGTCCGGCATCTGTTTGCGGAAACTGTTGTCGACCTGCCGTGCTTTGTGACGCTGACGCCACTGCCGGCCGGGATTGAGCGGGCGCCGACCCCGGCGACCTCGAACGGCTTCGTCACATTCGGCGTCTTCAACCGCATCAGCAAGATTTCGGACGAGGCAGCGGAAGTCTGGTCCAGGATTCTCGAGCGAGTGCCGGGCTCGCGCCTGCTGATCAAGGATGTTGCGCTGGACGACCAGCTGGTCCGCGACAATCTGCTGGCGCGGTTTGCGGCTTGCGGATTGCCGGCCGAACGTATCGATCTGCTCGGAGCCACCTTGCGGGGCGAACATCTGGCATCGTTCAATCGCGTCGATATCTGCCTTGACCCGTTCCCGCAGAATGGCGGCGTCAGCACCTGGGAAGCCTTGCAGATGGGCGTGCCGGTGGTGGCGAAACTCGGCAACAGCCTGCCCAGCCGTGCTGCCGGCTCCATCCTCACCGCGCTTGGCCTGCCGCACTGGGTCACGGATAGCGATGAGGGGTATATCGAAATCGCTGTTTGCCATGCAGCTGAGGTCGGTGAACTCGATCGCTTGCGCCGCGACCTGCCTGGACGGATCGACTCCGCAGCCGCCGGCAACCCTGTCTCATATGCGCGAGCGGTGGACGAGGCCTATCGCGCGATGTGGAAGCGCTATTGCAACGGCGGCGCTTGATTGCGTGTTCGTGGGCGGACAGCGATTCGCGCAGCCGATGCTAATCCATCCTGCGCAGTTCCAACGCAGATATCGTAGGGTGGGCAAAGCGGAGCGTGCCCACCATGCCGGATGCAATCGGGGAGAGATGGTGGGCACGGCTCGCAAGCGCGCGCCTTTGCCCACCCTACGAGACCGGTGTCCGCCTCAATGCAGCCGGAACACGCCATCCACGGCGCGCAGCTCGGCCGGCTTGATCAGCTTTGAGTGCGCGACGGTGACCGAATGAAGGGGGCCGTCGAGCTTCTCCTGCCAGAACGCCAGGAAATCCTTCAGCGCCGGGAATTTCGGAAACATGTCGTAGTTCTGCCAGACGTAGGTCTGTAGCAGCGAGGGATGATCCGGCATCCGATAGAGAATTTGTGCCGTCGTCAGCCCGTAACCCAGCATCTGTTTCCGGAAATCCTCGGAAACGCCCCCACTCGGCAAGCCCATGCCAACCTCCTTTGCAGGAGCGCATTCAAGGGGCGGCTTGGTCGGTGTGCGCCTTACGAGCCACCCGGTACTGATGCGCTCACATGAGAGAAATGTGACGCAAACTGACAATACATCTCAAGCCCAAAAGTTTAACAAGCTGTTGAAATTCAATGCGTTAGCAGCAGATGCGGCACCGTGCTAATACGGGGCGGCCTCGGTTAACGATGGAAAAGAGATTCTGGCAGTCCGCGCTTCCGGGTGCTGATTTTTCTGCTAGAAGCCCTTGCCCCCGCAAAATTCCTGCCCTATTTCAGCTCGCGTGTGCTAGCACTCGCAGGCACTGATTGCTAACAATCTCAAAACCTCAACCCAAGCAATTGCTTAGGAGGACTGCATGAAATTCCGTCCGCTTCACGACCGCGTCGTGGTCAAGCGCATCGACGCAGAAGAGAAGACCGCAGGCGGCATCATCATTCCCGACACTGCCAAGGAAAAGCCCTCTCAGGGTGAAGTCGTCGCCGTCGGCCCCGGTGGCCGCGACGAAGCCGGCAAGCTGATCCCGATCGACCTGAAGGTCGGCGACCGCGTGCTGTTCGGCAAGTGGTCCGGCACCGAGGTCAAGATCGACAACGTCGACCTGCTGATCATGAAGGAAAGCGACATAATGGGCGTCCTCGACGTCCCCGCTTCCAAGAAGAAGGCGGCCTAACAGCCCCTCTCTCCCTCCTGTCAAACACCTAAGGAAAAATCCACATGGCAGCCAAAGAAGTCAAATTCTCGGTTGAAGCGCGCGACAAGATGCTGCGCGGCGTCGACATTCTCGCCAACGCGGTGAAGGTCACGCTCGGTCCGAAGGGCCGCAACGTCGTGCTCGACAAGTCGTTCGGCGCCCCCCGCATCACCAAGGACGGCGTCACCGTCGCCAAGGAGATCGAGCTCGAGGACAAGTTCGAGAACATGGGCGCGCAGATGGTGCGCGAAGTCGCCTCCAAGTCCGCTGACGCGGCCGGCGACGGCACCACCACCGCCACCGTGCTGGCCCAGGCGATCGTGCGCGAAGGCGCCAAGTCGGTTGCCGCCGGCATGAACCCGATGGACCTCAAGCGCGGTATCGACCTCGCGGTCGAAGCCGTCGTTGCGGATCTCGTCAAGAACTCCAAGAAGGTCACCTCGAACGACGAGATCGCCCAGGTCGGCACCATCTCGGCGAACGGCGATGTGGAAATCGGCAAGTTCCTCTCCGACGCCATGAAGAAGGTCGGCAACGAGGGTGTCATCACCGTCGAGGAAGCCAAGTCGCTCGAGACCGAGCTCGACGTCGTCGAGGGCATGCAGTTCGACCGCGGCTACATCTCGCCCTACTTCGTCACCAACGCCGACAAGATGCGCGTTGAAATGGACGACGCCTACATCCTCATCAACGAGAAGAAGCTCTCCTCGCTGAACGAGCTGCTGCCGCTGCTCGAGGCCGTGGTGCAGACCGGCAAGCCGCTGGTCATCGTCGCCGAGGACGTCGAAGGTGAAGCGCTCGCGACCCTGGTCGTGAACCGCCTGCGCGGCGGCCTCAAGGTCGCAGCCGTCAAGGCTCCGGGCTTCGGCGATCGTCGCAAGGCCATGCTGCAGGACATCGCGATCCTGACCGGCGGCCAGGCGATCTCGGAAGATCTCGGCATCAAGCTCGAGAACGTCACGCTCAACATGCTCGGTCGCGCCAAGAAGGTGATGATCGACAAGGAGAACACCACGATCGTCAACGGCGCCGGCAAGAAGGCCGACATCGAGGCGCGCGTGGCCCAGATCAAGGCGCAGATCGAGGAAACCACCTCGGACTACGACCGTGAGAAGCTCCAGGAGCGTCTGGCCAAGCTCGCCGGCGGCGTCGCGGTGATCCGCGTCGGCGGCGCGACCGAGGTCGAGGTGAAGGAGCGCAAGGATCGCGTTGATGACGCGATGCATGCGACCCGCGCGGCTGTGGAAGAAGGCATCGTCCCGGGCGGCGGCGTCGCCCTGCTCCGTGCCTCCGAGCAGCTCAAGGGCCTGCGCACCAAGAACGACGACCAGAAGACCGGCGTCGAGATCGTGCGCAAGGCGCTGTCGGCTCCCGCTCGCCAGATCGCCATCAACGCCGGTGAAGACGGCTCGGTGATCGTCGGCAAGATCCTGGAGAACAAGACCTACGCTTACGGCTTCGACTCCCAGACCGGCGAGTACGTCAATCTCGTCACCAAGGGCATCATCGACCCGACCAAGGTGGTCCGTACCGCGATCCAGAACGCAGCCTCGGTTGCGGCGTTGCTGATCACCACGGAAGCCATGGTCGCCGAGCTGCCCAAGAAGGGTGGCGCCGGTCCGGCAATGCCCCCGGGCGGCGGCATGGGCGGCATGGACTTCTAAGGTCCGGCCATCTCAAGAACTACGAAACCCCGGCAGCGATGCCGGGGTTTTTGTTTTGTGGGCGTTCTATCTCCGCTCGTCATTCCGGGGCGCGCGGATGGAGCGCCGTGCAATCCGGCCGTACACGCCGCCCGGAGCAAAAACTCACCTCACCTTCCCCAGCCGCTCGATGTGCGGCTCGCCGTCTTCGTCGAGCGACCAGAAGATCCGCGTCACCTTGCCGACGAGATTGTCCATCGGCACGAAACCGAACGTCGACATGCGGCTGTCGGTGGAATTGTCGCGGTTGTCGCCGAGTACGAAGAAGTGGCCCGGCGGCACCGTGAAGACGCTGGTATTGTCGAGGAAACCGTTGTCGACGCAATCGTTGGTGACATAGGACGCGCCATTCGGCAGCGTCTCGCGCCAGCGCTTGACCTTGACGCCGCCATCCACACCGCAGGCGTTGTCGGCAAGCCCGTACTCGAGCGCGGCGCGCGTAACCGGACGGTCGTTGAGGATGAGCTGGCCCTGCCGCATCTGGATGCGGTCGCCGGGCAGCCCGACCACGCGCTTGACGTAGTCGACCGAACTGTCCTTCGCCGTCCGGAACACGACGATGTCGCCATATTCCGGCTCGGCGGCAAAGACGCGGCCTGAGATCCAGGGCGGCGCAAAAGGTAGGGAATAGCGGCCGTAGCCATAGGCGTATTTCGCGGCGAAGACGTAGTCGCCGACCATCAGCGTCGGCGCCATCGACCCAGAGGGGATGCTGAACGGCTGGTACAGGACGAAGCGAAACAGGATCAGCGGCGACCACAGCACCGGGACCAGCAGAATCAGGACGAGGATCGCCTTCCATTCCCGCGATTGCGCCCGCGACGGCCGGATCGTTTCCGAAAGTGTGGTCATGCACTCGCCCTGGTCAAGTCTCGTCGCGAGATTACGCAACCTTCGCGCGCGTGCAATCCCGGCTCCGTGATTTTGGTCGCACAGGCACCGTGACGCGTTCACGGCAAAGCGATGACAACGGACATGTGAAGGGCCGCCCATAGGCGGCCCTCCGGTTTCAAGCGCTCTCGGGCGCCTTCAGGCGCACGAGCCGGGTCAGCAGGGCATCGAGGCCCTCGCCGTTGCCGGCATGGAGATCGATGCGGCCGACCTTCTCGACCAGCCGCTCCAGCGACTCCAGCTCCTTGAGCCGCAGCAGCAGGGGGTTCTCCTCCATCAGGCGGGCGGTGTTCAGGAGCGAACGCGTCGCCGCGGTCTCCTCCTGCCGGCGGATCAGGTTCGCCTTCGCGACCCGCTCCGCCTCCACCACCTTGTTCACCAGCTCCCGGATCTCGCCGGGCAGGATCACGTCCTTGACGCCGAGCTCGGTCACCTCCACGCCGGACTCTGCGACGCGTGCCCGCACATAGTCGCGCAGCTCCGCATCCAGCGCCGCCTTCGCAGACAGCACCTCGTCCAGCGTCCGGCCGGCAACCGCCTCGCGGATCGCGAACTGCACCAGGCGGTACAGCCACGCATCCACGTCGGGCACGGTCGCGACCGTCCGCTCGGGATCGACCACCCGGCGGAACGCCGTCAGCGTCACCCGCAGGGCGATGCGATCCTTGGTCAGCATCTCCTGCGCGGTGATCTCGACCGCCTGGGGCCGCAGATCGAGGCGCTTCACCTCGATCTTGCGGCCGACGGTCCAGAAGGCGTGCCGACCGGGCGCGAGCCGCTCGGTGAGCCGGCCCTCGACATACAGCAGGCCCGCCTCGTGGTTCTCGACCACCGTCTCCGACGTCACCATCGAGCGGTTGCGCTCGATCATGGTCAGATGCCGCGCGCCTACACGGGGATCGCTGGACACATCGATGCGCTCGACATCGATGCGGGTCGCGACCTTCCAGTAGACGCGCACCTGCCAGGGCGTCATCAGATGCACGGGCCGGCCGTCGAGGCTGACGATTGCGACCTCGTCCGCCTTGGTCTCGACCGCCTCGAACAGCTCGGCGGCGAGATCAGGCCGCGCGGCCTTCAGCACCGCATAACGATCCGCAGGGAATTCGCTGCGGACCACGTCGAGCACCTCGGCCTTCAGCTCGTGCAGGGGATCGAACAGCCGGTGCTTGCCGGGCGCGAGCACGCGCACGAGCTGCCCGTTGCGCGTGAGCAGCGCACGCTCGCCATCCTTCACCGTCACGTTCAACATCAGCAACTGCCAGCTCATGGCTCGCCTCCATCGTTTGCGCCCGGCCGGATGCCGGACGACATGTTTCGTTTGCAAAGGACGTGAGGACGCGGACGACGCTTCCTGAAAAAGCGGCGGGCCGAGGCTTGAGCTTGCATGACGACGGGCGCACGCGCGCGTTCGCTCGACGCGTGTCGAGCGATCATGCGGAGCCACCCGGCGTCAGCGCAAGCGGTATCTACCCGCGGCGCAGAGCCGGTCTCACAGTGTCGTTGTTCAGTCGGAAGCCTTTTGGGCAAAACGACCGGACGGCGACTGAAGCGCGCGTCCGGTCCTCGTCAGAGGAATCAGCTTTTCAGGCTGAATCGGAGCGCTGGAGCGGGATTCGAACCCGCGTCACGATGATTCACAGTCATCTGCTCTACCACTGAGCTATCCCTTGGTTGGTACAAGAGCCCGGAATCGAACCGATGCCTTCGGGTCACCCCGACGCTCTCCATGAGCTACATCCTGCATCTTCATTCGGCGGAACACGAAACCGGAGACCGGCCCGCGCCAGTCGGGATCTCAGAGAGCCCGAACCCATGGCCTAGCGAAGGAGCGGGCTAATAAACGAAGGACCTTCGGGTTGCAAGAGGGTGCTCGAAGATTTTTTGTCGCGCATCGCGCACTGTGACGCGATGATCACACGCGACGCGGCGTCAAGGACGCGGCGTGAAGCAGGCCCGCACCCAGTCGATCGTCACGCGTGTTGCGGCGTCGCGCTTGAGATGATTTTGCACGAGCAGCCAGACGTCGCGCCGCTTCGGCAGCAGCGTGGCGCGCAGGCCGCGGTCGGCGAGCAAGCCTTCGCAGCTGTGCTCGGGCAGCACGCCGACGGCCTGATGCGACTGGATCATGGTCTTGATGATACGGACATTGTCGGTGATGCAGCGGACGTTCTTCAGACGCTTCGCCCGCAGGAACTGTGCTTCGGGAATGGTGTCGAGCTCGTCCGGATAGACGCAGGCGACCGGGTCACCGGAGCGATCTGCGGGCTCGAAGAAATACAGCCTGACATCGCCGAGCTTGGAGATGGTGAAGTCGCCCCTCTCCGGCTTGCGCAGGCGAATGGCGAGGTCGGCCTGCCAGCGCGAGAATTTGACGTTGCCGCTGGAGGTGAGGAATTGCAGGGTCAGGCCGGGATGATCGCGCAGGAACGCGCTCGCGCGCGGCGCCAGCAATTCTTCGGCAACCGCATTGGTCGAGGCGATGCGGAGGCGGCCGACCGGCCCGGGCTGGCTCTCCTTGATGCGGTCGATCGCCGCGACATGGGCGGCCATCGCGCCGACATGCTCGAGCACTGCCTCGCAATGGCGTGTCGGCCGCCGCAGCCCGTCCACCGCATCGAACAGTGGTACGCCGAGATCGCGCTGGATCCGCGCCAGCCTGCGGCCGACGGTGGTCTCGTCGATGCGCAGCCGCGCGCTGGCACCGGCATAGGTACCTTCGTCCCTCACCGCGGCAATGATGCGCAGATCGTCCCAGTTCATCCAGGTGAGCCTAGCAGGCGACGCCGCATCCTGCAAATCTGCAGCCATATGCTGCAATAGTCCTGCACATTAGCAGGCCCATGCTGCGCTAGTATCGCGCCATCCGATATCCCTGGAAGGCCTGACCAACATGACCGCTCCCAAGACCCTGCTCGAACTCGCCGGCGCCGATCTCAACCCGCCAAAGCTCAATGAAGCCTGCCTCGTGCTGATCGACATCCAGAACGAATATTGCGCCGGCCCGCTGGCCCTGCCCGATGCGCAGTCCGCGATCACTGTGGCGGCGCGTCTGTTGGCGCGGGCACGGGAGAGTGGCGCTGTGATCATCCATGTCGCGCACAAAGGCCG
>NZ_JALBGZ010001189.1:0-1187 GCF_023006515.1 Bradyrhizobium sp. PRIMUS42 | reverse complement strand
CGGCCAGGACCCGCGCGAAGGTGACGCCGGCGCCGAGCGTGATGCGCGGTCCTGAGGCGTCGATCCGGGTCAGCGCCAGGTCCTGTGCGCGCACGACGGTCGAGACGGAAACATCCCCCTCGTTCAGCGCCCGCATCACCAACGTTCCGCCGCCGAGATAGCGCGCGCTGCGGTCCGAGGACAGCGCGCCGGCCGCCTCGCTGGCGCTTGTGAAAGTCTTCACGGTCACGGCCATGATTATGCGGCCTCCTTCAGATGCCGGCGGATCGCCTCGAAGCCTGCCTGATAGATGTCCTCCGCGACCATATGGGTGATGCGGTCGCGATCCTCCGGCTTGGTGGTGAAGCGGGACTCCCAGTGCCAGAAGGTCCGGTCGCCGTCGGTGACCGGCAGCAGCCGGACATGGGCGACGTAGTTGAACATCGGCACCGGCGTATCGAGCAGGCAATAGCTGAAGGACTGTTCCAGGTCCGACAGCGCCAGCAGTTGCTCGCGCAGCTCGGAGCCGTCGTTGAGCTTGAACCGCCTGACGCAGCCGATCTTGTCGGCGGATTGCGCGCGTTCGATCGAGGATGTCGCGACCGCCGGATGCCAGCGATCGTGCCCGTTGAAATCGCGCAGCACGTTCCACGCCGCGTCGGTCGGCGCGTTCAAAATCGTGCTTTTGACGATATGCGGCACGGCTAGCCTCCGAACACGCGCTTGAGCGCATCAAATCCGCCCTGGAACACGCCGCCGCCGATATTGCTGACGAGTTCGATCTCTCGCTCCGGCGCGCAGTCGAACTCGGCGGTCCATTCCATGAAGGTCTGGTCGCCGTCGGTGACGGGGGTCAGCCGCAGCGTTGCGACGTAGTTCTCGACGCCCATCGGCGATTCCAGGATCGAATAGGTGCAGAACATGTCGTAATCGGAGAGGCCGAGCAGCTTCTCGCGGATGCGGTCGCCGTTGCGCAGGCGAAAATCTCGCACACAACCGATCTTGTCGGAGGGCTCGCCGCCCTCGATACGGCTTTCGGCAATGGCCGGATGCCAGTTCGGCAGGCCGTTGAAATCGCGCACCCGCGCCCAGACGCGGTCGTTGCGGGCGTTGACGACGGTGGAGACGTAGACGCGAGCCATAATGCGACCTCAGCTCTTCTTCCGCGGCCCGCGCTCGGCCGGCGGTTCGCCGCCCTCGGCCGCAGG
>NZ_JALBGZ010001188.1:0-1188 GCF_023006515.1 Bradyrhizobium sp. PRIMUS42 | reverse complement strand
CGGCGGGCGCAAGGCGCGCGGCACGGTCAAGCTGTCGATCGGGGCGACGCTGGCCTCACACTGGCTGATGCCCCGGCTCCACGCCTTTCTGGGCGCACATGATCACATCCGGCTCGAGATCATCACCCATCCGTTTCCGGCCAGCGTGCGGCGCCGGGAAGCCGACGTCGTGCTGCGGCCGCTCGATAGCGGCGAGGAAAATCTGGTCGGCCGCAAGATCGGCCGTCTCGGCACCGGCTTCTATGCCTCGCGCAACTATGCCGCCGGCCGGTCCCTGCCGGAGCGCAGCGGCGAGTGGAAGGGGCACAGCGTGATCGGCTTTGCCGACCAGGATTCCAACGCGCAGCTTGCACGATGGAGCGACGCGATCACGCGCCAGGGCACGATCGTGATGCGCTGCTCGTCGCAGGGCGACATGCTGGCGGCGGTCCGCGCCGGGATCGGAATTTCCGCGCTGTCGTGCTTCGTTGCGGAGAGCTATTCCGACCTCGTGCGGGTCGCTCCGCAGAAGCTCGCCAGCGTGGCCGACCTGTGGCTGCTGGCTCATCCCGACCTCGTCGAGCTCCCTGCGGTGCGAGCCGTGATCGACTTCGTGGCCGAATGCGCCCGCGCCGATCGCGAGCGGCTGCGCGGCTAAAGCATGATCCGGAAAAGTGCGCAGCGGTTTTCCGAAAAGATCATGCTCAGACAATAACCTAAAGCGCGATGGTGATTTAGCCTAATCGCATCGCGCTTTAGTTTGACCCTGCGAGCACGCCCTCGCGCTTCTTCACCGCGCGATAGTAGCTCCACCACAAATGCGCCGCCGCGCCGCGCAGGGGGCGCCAAGGTTCGGCGAGCGGCGCCATCTGCTTCTCCGTCGGCCGCGCCTGAAGGCCGAGGCCGATCTTGATGGCTTCCTGCACGGCGAGGTCGCCGGCCGGCCAGGCATCGCCATGGCCGAGGCAAAACAGGAGATAGACGTCCGCGGTCCAGGGGCCGATGCCGGGCAGCGCGATCAGCGTGTGATGCGCAGCGTCGGCATCTTCCTCGGCGAGCACGTCGAGGTTCAGCCGCTGCGCGCGGATCTCGCGCGCGAGATGCTTCAGCGTCTTGATCTTGGCGGCCGAGAGCCCGAGCCGCCCCAGCCGGTCGGTGCGGGCGCGGCCCACCGCCTCATGGTCGAACGGATCGAACGCCGCCGACAGC
>NZ_JALBGZ010001187.1:0-1188 GCF_023006515.1 Bradyrhizobium sp. PRIMUS42 | reverse complement strand
AGTGATTCATGGCTGCAGCCAGCGATTGCGCATGCCGCGCGACATCCATGAGGCGCGCCTGCAGGGCAGGCACCAGGGCGAATCCGATGCCGATCAAGAAGAGCGCGGCGCGGCTCTCGATGTCGAGATGGTTGGTCGGCTCGTCCAGGATGATCATGTTGGGGCCGAAGAACGTCGCCAGCCCCAGCAGGAGCCGCGCCTTCTCGCCGCCCGACAATTTGCCGACCTTGGTGTCGGCCGCCTTGCCGGAGAAGCCGATTGCGCCGGCGCGCGCCCGCACCTTTGCCTCGGGCGCCTCGCCCATCAGCTTGCGGACGTGATCGTAGGCGGAAGCGTCCTCGTTGAGCTCGTCGAGCTGGTGCTGCGCGAAATACGCGATCGACAGCTTGTCCGCGCGCGTCACTCTTCCCGAGAAAGGCGCCAGCCGTCCAGCGAGCAGTTTGACGAGAGTCGACTTGCCGTTGCCGTTGGCGCCGAGCAGCGCGATGCGGTCGTCGTTGTCGATGCGCAGGGTGACGCGATTGAGCACGGGGCTCGCCGGATCGTAGCCGACCGCGGCGTTATCGACCGCGATGATCGGCGGCGACAGGATCTTCTCCGGCGCCGGAAAGCTGATCTCGCGCACGTCCTCGGTGACCAGCGCCGTGATCGGTTTCAGCCGCTCCAGCATCTTGACGCGAGACTGAGCCTGCCGCGCCTTCGAGGCCTTGGCCTTGAAGCGGTCGACGAAGGCCTGCAGGCGGGCGCGTTCGGCTTCCTGGCGCTTGACCTGCTTGGCGTCGAGCAGCTCGCGCATGGCGCGCTGCTCCTCGAACGAGGAGTAGGTGCCCTTGTAGAGCGTGAGCTTGCCGCGCTCCAGATGCAGGATCTGGTCGACCGAGCTCTCCAAGAGGTCGCGGTCGTGGCTGATCACGATCACCGTGCGCGGATAATGCGCGAGGTGATCCTCCAGCCACAGCGTTCCCTCGAGGTCGAGATAGTTGGTGGGCTCGTCGAGCAGCAGCAAGTCGGGGCCCGCGAACAGCGTCGCGGCGAGCGCAACGCGCATGCGCCAGCCGCCGGAGAATTCGGCGCAGGGGCGGAGCTGCTCCGGGCTAAGACCGAGCGCCGCGCGGTTTTCGTGCAGCTGGGCGATGCGACCAAACAGCACGGCGTTCATCATGATCGGATTCCAGTGCCGCGCCATCC
>NZ_JALBGZ010001186.1:0-1189 GCF_023006515.1 Bradyrhizobium sp. PRIMUS42 | reverse complement strand
CCGCGCCCGGCGCGGGCGCGATCTGGGACAAGACCGCGGTGGAAGCCCGCGTCGATCCCGGCGCCGAGCACAGCAAGCTCGGGGCGTCGCTGATCAAATCGGTGCCGCTGTCGGGCGATACCTCGCTGACGCTCCAGAACGGCTACAGCATCAACCAGCAGGGTACCACCGCTGTGCCCGGCATCGGCGGCCACATCACGCGCAATTACGAGACCGACCAGTCCGCCAAGGTCACCCTCAGCGACACTGGCACCAGCGTCACCGCCGGCCAGACGCTGTCGACCAGCGACGACAAATGGCTGCGCAAGGTCGGCGCCGAGCAAAAGCTGTTCGACAACGTCACCGTCTCCGGTTCCGTCGGCGAAACCTCGCAAGGCGCGATCAACAAGAGCCTGACGGCGGGTTTCAAGAAGAGCTGGTAGCAGTCCAGCGCTCTCCGCTTTCCCCTCATCCTGAGGGCGGTCCGAAGGAGCGCGTCTCGAAGGATCGAAGCCCCCGCTGCCAGAACGGCCGCCGCGTTCATACTCCCCTAACCATACGCCACGGCAAAACCCCCGAATGGTCCGCCCTTGCCGCATCTCGGCCCATTTGCGGTCAAAATCGGACGCACAGATGAGGAAGCCTCACAGACGTCGTCGTGCGGGGGACACTCGCGCTGCGCTCAACGCGAACAGGGGAATAACGATGAACGCCATGCGTCCGGAAAAGACCGAAGCCGCCGAGACCGAGACGGTCGACACCAACCTTGCCGCCGTCACGGAAGTCGAAGCCGGCATCCGTGACTTCGTCCGCAACGACATCGCCTATCTGCGCCGCCCGGCGGCGACGACCACCGACGCGCCCCCGCTCGATCCGAGCGCGGAGGCCACCGTCACCAACGTCAACTCGCTGATCCAGCGCGTCGCCGGTACCTCGCTCGCCGAGATCGAGAATCTGATCTCGGAGCTCGAGAGCCTGCGCGACCTGCTCCACGCCGAAGGCCAGCGCGTCCAGCGCGAGATCTCCGGCTACGCCCAGCTCAGCCAGGCCGCGATGAAGTCGACCCGCATGATCGCCGACAACGTCGCGCAGTGGAAGCGCGCCGCCGACGGCCTGCGCAACAGCTGATCGCTGCCACCAAGCATCACCGGCCGCCGCGTTCCGCAGGGAGCGCGGCGGTTTTGATTCAGGAGGGCCTCGTGCCCCGGAC
>NZ_JALBGZ010001185.1:0-1189 GCF_023006515.1 Bradyrhizobium sp. PRIMUS42 | reverse complement strand
CTGCAAGGCATTCGCGCGATCGGCGTCGACACCATCGCGGCCGAGATCGGCATCTCCAAACGCACGCTCTACAACCACTTCCCCTCCAAGGACGCGCTGATCGCAGCTTATGATCGGCCTGCTGCTGCTGCTCGGCGCCTTCGCCGCGACCTGGGTGCGCGAGGGGCGGTGAGGCGCATCAGTCTTGATTGCAACGAGGCGCTTCGCGCCGACCTCTCCCACACGCGGGAGAGGTGGACCACCCCGCGGCTGCACGATTCAACCTAGCCCCATCCGGCTTTAGTTGCCCGGAGGACACATCGAGCCAGCCGCCTGAACGGCAGCCCCGACCGGCCGTTGACATCCGACGACCGATCGGGCGATGTTATATTATAACATCGCGACGCCGCAGGGATCGGCGTCTCGCGATGCGGGGTGGCGTTTTCAGATGAAGTGGTTCCGGTCGAATATCAGGCACGGCGCCCGGCTCGCGTTGTTCGCGATGCTGGTGCAGTTCGCTTTGACATTCGGCCACAGCCATTGGTTCGCCCAGGCCGCTCCCCTTGCTCAATCCTCGCTGCAGCAGACCGACGGCACCAAGGACAGCGCCAAGGGCGTTGCTGCGATCGACCTCGCAGCGGTCCAGAAGCAATCGCCCTCAGGCCCTGATCGTGAGCATCCGGGCGAGGACAATTGCGCCATCTGCGCCGTCGTCGCGATGGCGGCCGCCGTCGTATCGGCAACGCCGCCGGTGCTGCTGTTGCCGCAGGCCATCGAGCTGCTCCACCGCACCACAGATGCCGAATTCATCCATCTGAAATCGGCCGGCACGGCATTCCAGCCCCGCGCCCCTCCCGCGTCCTGACCTCCAACGTTTGATCACGCCCAGCCTCGCCGCGCATCGGCGAATGCCTGGGAGAAGTTGAAGTCGAATTCCGTCGCGCCGCGACGGCAGGCCGCCTCCCATCGACAAACAACATGCGGACGGCCTGGCTGGAATCAGGATCATGTCATTTCAATTGCGACGCGCGCAGCGTCTTGGCGGAGCAAGCCTGCTCCTGCTCGGCGCTGCCGCCACGCCCGCTTTCGCCCAAACGCCTGTGCAAGACAAATCGTCGACCGAGATCCCCGCCGTCACCGTGACGGCGCCGAGCCCGATCATGCGCAGAGCGGTGGTGCCGTCCCGCAACGCAGGCCGTGGCACGCGGAC
>NZ_JALBGZ010001184.1:0-1192 GCF_023006515.1 Bradyrhizobium sp. PRIMUS42 | reverse complement strand
GGCAAGGCCGACCAGCAACCCCGCGACGGGGAGGGCCCACGTCGCCCGGGCAACGGCGCCGTCGCCCGCAGGCTTCGACGATGCCACAGGGAGGATCGTCACGAACGATGCCGCCATCCTGAGATCGGCAATGATGTCTTTGAGAAGCTCGGTACGCGGCATCATTTCAGCTTCATCGGCAGGCCGGCAACGACGAACTCAACCTCATCGGCAACGGCGGCGATCGTCTGGTTCATGATCCCGGCGGCGTCACGAAAGCTGCGAGCCAGCGCGTTGTCGGGCACGATGCCGAGGCCGACTTCGTTGGTGACGAAAACGACGGGACTCTTCAGATGGGGCAATTTGCCGGCGAGCGCGCCCACCTCGCGTTCCCAATCACGCTGCTCGTGCATCAGGTTGGAGAGCCACAGCGTCAGGCAATCCACCAGCCTTGCGCCGCCGCCGTCGGTTGCGACCAGGACGTCGACGAGATCGAGCGGCACCTCGCGCTCGATCCAGTCGGTTCCGCGCCGCGCGCGATGCTTGGCGATACGCGCCTCCATCTCAGTGTCGAGCGCCTCAGCCGTCGCGACATAGACGGGCTGTCCGGGAAAGGCGCGCGTGCGCATTTCCGCACGCTTGCTCTTGCCCGATCGCGCTCCACCCGTGATCAAGATGACGGCCATGAAAGTCTCCCGTGGGCCTGACTAATCACCAAACGCGCCCAAAGACAAAGCCGAAATCAGGCGGCTGGGGGCTTGCGCTCGCGCCTCGCTTTGCGCAACAGGGGCGGGACAGGAGGCAGGTGTGGGCTTTGCGGGCGCGATGGTGGTGGCGATGGCGGTGGATGCCCTCTTGGGCTGGCCGTCGTGGCTGTTCGCACGGATCGGGCATCCCGTGACCTGGCTGGGGCGGCTGATCGGTGCTGTCGATACCGGCTGGAATCGCGATTGCGATCCACCAGCGCTCCGTCGTGCCGCGGGCGTTGCTGGAGCGCTCGTGGTGATCGCGATCTCGGTTGCGGTCGGCTGGGTGCTTCAGGTCTTGCTTCCCACGGGCTGGATCCAGATCGTGCTGATCGGCATCCTGGCCTGGCCCTTGGTCGCTTCGCGCTCGCTGCATGATCACGTCGCCGCCGTCGCGCATCCTCTGATGGCTGGCGACATCGCCGCTGCGCGCGAGGCGGTCTCGCGCATCGTCGGCCGCGATCCCG
>NZ_JALBGZ010001183.1:0-1204 GCF_023006515.1 Bradyrhizobium sp. PRIMUS42 | reverse complement strand
ATCGCCGAGGACATGCGCGTGCTCGACCACGCCGCCCGCGACGCCGAGGTGCGCGATATCGCGCATGGCAAAGCGGCGGTGGAGCGGTTGTGGGAGGCCTGCCAGGTCCCCGACTACCGAAAACTGTCGCCGGCGGCCCATGCCGAGCTGGTGACCACGCTATACGGCTTCCTGATGCGGAAGGAATGCATTCCCGACGCCTGGTTCGCCGCCCAGGTCACCCAGGCCGACCGCATCGACGGCGATATCGACACGCTGTCGGCCCGGATCGCGCAGATCCGCACCTGGACCTTCGTCGCCAACCGCCCCGACTGGCTGAAAGACCCCGAACGCTGGCAGGGGGTCACGCGGGAGGTCGAAAATAAATTATCGGATGCGCTCCACGAACGCTTGACTGAGCGTTTCGTTGATCGCCGGACCAGTGTATTGATGCGCCGCCTGCGGGAGAACACGAGCTTGAATACTGAAATCGGCAAGACCGGCGAAGTCATCGTCGAAGGCCATGTCATCGGCCGTCTCGATGGCTTCACCTTTGCACCGGATGCGGCGGAAGCCGGCTCCGATGCGAAAGCCTTGCAGGCTGCAGCGCAAGCAGTGCTCGCTGGCGAGATCAACACGCGCGCCGAAAAGCTCGGCAATGCGCCGGACGACCAGTTCGTGCTGACCTCGGAAGGCATCATCCGCTGGACCGGCGATGCCGTGGCGCGGCTGTCTGCCGCAGAGGACGCGCTGCATCCGCGCATCCGCATCATCTCCGACGAGCGCCTGACCGGCGCCCCCCGCGAGAAGGTGCAGGCCCGGCTCGAGCTCTGGCTCAAGACGCATATCGAAAAACTGCTCGGGCCGATGTTCGAGCTGTCGAAGGCGGAGGATGTCACCGGCATCGCCCGCGGCATCGCCTATCAGCTGGTCGAGGCGCTCGGCGTGCTCGAGCGTCCGAGGATCGCCAACGAGCTGAAGGATCTCGATCAGCCCTCGCGCGCCGTCTTGCGCAAATACGGCGTCCGTTTCGGCGCCTATCACATCTATTTCCCCGGCCTGCTCAAGCCCGCCGCGCGCGCGCTCGCCGCGCTGCTCTGGGCGCTGAAGCAGGACAATGTCGATCTGTCCTCGCTGTCGGGTGCGCAGCATCTGGCATCGTCCGGCCGCACCTCGTTCCCGGTCGACAAGGCGCTGCCGCGCGATGCCTATCGCGTGCTCGGCT
>NZ_JALBGZ010001182.1:0-1212 GCF_023006515.1 Bradyrhizobium sp. PRIMUS42 | reverse complement strand
CCGCCGCGTGCCGCGCCCTCCATTGCGCCCAATGCGGCTCCCTTCGCGCCCCCCATGACATCAATGGCGGCGCCACCCGCGCCTGCCTATGCTCCGCCGCCACCGCAAGCAGGGCCTGATTTCTCATCGCTCGAGCGCCATCTGCTCAAGATCACGAGCCAGATCGAATCGCTCCAGCGCCCTGACAATACCGAGCAGGCGATCAACGCCTTTCGCAGCGAGCTTGCCGAGATCCGCACCGCCATCACCGAGGCGATGCCACGCCGTGCGATCGAATCGATCGAGAACGAGATCCGCTCGCTGCATCGGCGCATCGACGAGACGCGTTCCAGCGGCACCGACGGCCAGGTGCTGTCGGGCATCGAGCACGCACTGTCCGACATCAAGCAGGTGCTGCGCACGCTGACGCCGGCCGAGCAGCTCACCGGCTATGACGAGGCGATCCGCAATCTCGGCGCCAAGCTCGATCTGATCCTGCGCGCCAATGACGATCCCTCGACGGTGCATCAGCTCGAAAGCGCGATCTCGGCGCTGCGCGGCATCGTCTCCAACGTCGCGTCCAACGAAGCGCTGGCACGCCTGTCCGAAGACGTGCAGCTGCTGTCGTCCAAGGTCGACCAGGTCACCCGCGCCTCCGGCCAGGGCGACAGCTTTGCAGTGCTGGAGCAGCGCATTGCGGCGCTCACCGCGGCGCTGGAAACCCGCGAGCGGCCCCAGCCATCCGAAAGCACCGAGCATCTCGAATCCGCCATCCGCGCGCTGTCGGACCGCTTCGACCGCATGCAGGTCGGGAACGATTCGGCCTCGACCTTCGCGCATCTCGAACAGCGTGTCTCGTATTTGCTGGAGCGGATCGAAGCCGCCTCCGACCCGCGCAACGGCAATTTGAGCCGCGTCGAGGACGGGCTGCACGACATTCTGCGGCACCTGGAGCGGCAGCAGGCGACTTACTCCGCACTGGCGGAGAGCCGCAGCTCCGCGCCGCCGGCCGATTCCGGAATGGTCGATCTCGTCAAGCGCGAGCTGTCCGACATCCGCTTCAGCCAGGCCGAGACCAACCGGAGCACCCAGGACTCGCTCGACGCCGTCCATAGCGCGCTCGGCCATGTCGTCGATCGCCTCTCCATGATCGAGGGTGATCTGCGCGCGGTGCGGACCGCGCCGCCGACCCCTGCGCCGCAGCCCATGCCGATGCCGATGGCCGCTCCCATC
>NZ_JALBGZ010001181.1:0-1216 GCF_023006515.1 Bradyrhizobium sp. PRIMUS42 | reverse complement strand
GGTCGCGACGCCGCCGGGATGCACGACCGACAGTCTGACGGGGCTGCCCGCCACTGCGAGCTCGTGCCGCACGCTCTCGGAAAAGCCGCGCACCGCGAATTTCGCCGCCGCATAGGCCGATTGGCCCGGCGGCGCGATGATGCCGAAGATCGAGGAGAGGTTGACGATATGCGCCTCCGGTCTCGTCTTCAGATGCGGAAGGAAGGCGCGCGTGCCGTGCACCACGCCCCAGAAATTGATGTCGAACAGCCAGTCCATCTGCGCCTGGTCGATCTCCTCGAACGAGCCCATTAGCGCCACGCCGGCATTGTTGACGACGATGCCGAGCGCGGGATGCGCCGCTATGGCCTCGGCCGCGAACCGTGCGATGTCGCTCGCCTCGCCGACGTCGACGCGGTGCAGGCTGACCTTGCGTGTTGCTCCGATCTCCGTCGCGAGGCTCTTCAGCCCGGCTTCGTCGCGATCGGCCAGCGCGAGATCGCAGCCACGATGCGCAAGCTCGATGGCCAGCGCGCGGCCGATGCCGCTGGCCGCTCCCGTGATGGCGACGGCGCCGCGAATCGCAGTCATGATGTCCCCCGTCAAGCCCTCGTCGATGGAACTATGATTTACATTTTTTCAGAATGGAACCGAACCGAGAGCGAATTGGCTCCTTAACATACGTTACGCAAGCAAGCATTGGGAGACGCTGATGGGACAAGCACAGCCATTTCGTGCGACAGCGCTGATCGTTGAGGATGACGTCATGCAGCGGGAGATGCTGAGTCTTCTGCTGGAAGAGAGTGGTTACCAGGTCATCCAGTGCGAAAGCGCCGAGGCCGCCGAGCGCGTGCTCGACAAGAGTGCCGGCGTGCTCTGCCTGATGATGACCGACGTCCAGCTTGCCGGCCGCATGAACGGGGTCGAGCTCGCGCATGTCGCCAAGGACCGCAATCCCAGGCTCGATATCGTCGTCACCTCCGGCCGCCCCCTGATGCAGCCCTTGCCCGCGGGCGCCAAGTTCTGGGCCAAACCCTGGGCGCCACTCGACGTTCTGCGCGAGGCCGAGCTCGCACAGCTGTCCTGAGGGGCGCCGGGAAGGTCGGCTTTCTCCCCGCGAGGCGGGCTGATAAGGTCCGCCCATGTCCTGGTCCTTCCTGCTCACCTCGCTGATCGTCGTCGCCTCGCCCGGCACCGGCGTGCTCTACACGCTGGCCGCCGCGCTCACCCGCGGCTC
>NZ_JALBGZ010001180.1:0-1219 GCF_023006515.1 Bradyrhizobium sp. PRIMUS42 | reverse complement strand
CCACCAACGTCATCCTGTTCGACAGCTCGATGAAGCAGATCGGGATCCTCGACGTCGAGGTCGTGATCGATACCGGTAATCTGCAGCAGAACATCCGGACCAGCACCGGCGCCGGCATCACCGACAATGCCCGCCGCGCGCAGTCGATCGAGCGGTTCGAGAACGCGGCGCAGACGACGCCGAAGGATGCCGCCCTGCGCATCATCAAGGGCATCGAAAAGAACGAGTCGCGCATCCTGATCGGCAACGATGCCCGCTTCATGGACCTGCTCCAGCGCTTCCGCCCGGGGAGCTATTGGGCGCCGCTGCAAAGGAAGCTGGAGCGGATGGCGAAGGGGAAGTGAATTCGTAGGATGGGTAGAGTGCGAAACCCATCATGTTTCCGCAAGGAGGGGCGCGATGGGTTTCGCTTCGCTCTACCCATCCTACAAGCGATATTAGCTGTCGTAGGGTGGGCAAAGCGAAGCGTGCCCACGATTTCTTGCGCCAACGGAAAAGTGGTGGGCACGGCGCTTCGCGCCTTTGCGCACCTTTCGAGTTCAACGTCCCCTCATTGCCCCGCCAGCCGGTCCGCGAAATAGCCGATCGTCTTGCGGTAGATCACCGCCCTGTTCCACTCGCGCATTGCCTCGAAATTGGCTGTTCCTTCGCCGTAGGGCTGGCCCATCTTGAAGCCGCTGGTGTGCAGCAAGTTCGCGGTCGAGGCGAGCACGTCGGGGACGCTGTGGCGGAGATCGACATGGCCATCGCCGTCGAAATCGACGCCGTATTTGATGTAGGACGACGGCAGGAACTGGGTCTGGCCGATCTCGCCGGCAAAGGCGCCGATGAGGTCGCGCAGCGGCAGGTCGCCGCGCTGCACGATCTTGAGCGCGGCGAGCAGCTCGCCCTGGAACAGGTCGGTGCGGCGGCAATCATGCGCGAGGGTCGCCAGCGTGCGGACCACCGGCATCTTGCCGATGTCACCCTTGCCGAAATCGCTCTCCAGCCCCCAGATCGCGACCAGGATATAACGGGGCACGCCGAACTGCTGCTCGATACGCGAGAGCAGCGCGGCATGGCGCTGCAAGAGCGCGCGGCCACCATTGATGCGGCCCGGGCCGACGCGGGTCGAGACGTACTGCTCGAAGCTCTTGTTGAACGTGTGGCGCTGGCGCCGGTCGAAGGCGAGCACCGCGCCGTCGGGAGTGACGCCAGAGAGCGCCGCGTTGGTCACGCT
>NZ_JALBGZ010000117.1:0-11866 GCF_023006515.1 Bradyrhizobium sp. PRIMUS42 | reverse complement strand
GAGCCCGGCGGCGATTTCGGCTCCTCCGGACCCGTCAGCAGCGCACCGCGCCGTCCGGTTGCCGCCGGCGGCGGTGGCCGCAACAGCGACATGGACGACGATATCCCGTTCTGAGGGCGATCGGACGATCAGGGGGCGCTGGCCGATTGGACAGCGCCTTCCACGTCGTGTCAGCAAACCTTACTAATCGACAGGAAGGGCTCGGGATTTCCGGGCCCACTTCATATTTGAGTTGAAGTCGGACGGCGCTGGCGCAAGCAGGCCGATGACATGCGCTCGCCGCGCGATTGACGAGAGTGTTCGCGGCGATTTCGGAAGGCCTGTTCCAGGCCCGTCCGAGACGCTCCCCGCAAGGCCGTAAGTTATTGGAAAAATAGACGGAAAAAGCGCTTCCCTGGAGCCTGCAAGGGTGGTTATCAGGGGCTCGATGCGCTATATGATTCCCAGATAAAACCTCACCGGATTTCCCCTTGGCTGACGACGACGACAAGCCCGGCGACCAGCCGGCGCAACCCTCGGATATTCGCCCCGTCTCCATCTTCGAGGAGATGAAGAAGTCCTATCTCGACTACGCCATGAGCGTGATCGTGGCGCGGGCGCTGCCTGATGCCCGCGACGGTCTGAAGCCGGTGCACCGCCGCATCCTGTTCTCGATGAACGAGCAGGGGCACACGCCCGACAAGAAGTACGTCAAGTCCGCCCGCGTGGTCGGTGACGTCATCGGTAAGTATCATCCGCATGGCGACCAGTCGATCTACGACGCCATGGTCCGGATGGCGCAGGACTTCTCCATGCGCGTGCCGCTGATCGACGGCCAGGGCAATTTCGGCTCGGTCGACGGCGATCCCCCGGCCGCCTATCGTTACACCGAAGCGCGCCTGACGAAGGCGGCGCTGGCGCTGCTGGCCGACATCGACAAGGATACCGTCGACTTCCAGCCGAACTACGACAACAACGAGACCGAACCATCGGTCTTGCCGGCCAAGTTCCCGAACCTGCTCGTCAACGGTGCGGGCGGCATCGCGGTCGGCATGGCGACCAACATCCCGCCGCACAATCTCGGCGAGGTCATCGACGCCTGCGTCGCGCTGATCGACAACCCCGCGCTCACCATCGACGAGCTCATCAACATCGTGCCGGGACCGGATTTCCCGACCGGCGGCGTCATCCTCGGACGGCAGGGCATCCGCTCGGCCTACCACCTCGGCCGTGGCTCGATCGTGATGCGCGGCAAGGTCGCGATCGAGACCATCCGCAAGGAGCGCGAGGCGATCATCATCACCGAGATTCCCTACCAGGTGAACAAGGCGACGATGGTCGAGCGCATCGCCGAGCTGGTCAAGGAAAAGAAGATCGAGGGCATCGGCGACCTGCGCGATGAATCCGATCGCGATGGCTACCGCGTCGTCATCGAGTTGAAGCGCGACGCCGTGCCGGATGTGGTGCTGAACCAGCTGTACAGATTCACGCCGCTGCAGACCAGCTTCGGCGTCAACATGGTGGCGCTGGACAGCGGCCGTCCGCGGATCATGCATCTGAAGGACCTGCTGGCCATCTTCGTCGACTTCCGCGAGCGGGTCGTCACGCGGCGCACCAAGTACCTGCTGGCCAAGGCGCGCGATCGCGCGCACATCCTCGTGGGTCTTGCAATCGCGGTCGCCAATATCGACGAGATGATCCGCGTGATCCGGACCTCGCCCGACCCGACCACCGCCCGCGACACCCTGATGTCGCGCGACTGGCCCGCACGGGACGTCGAGGACATGCTGACGCTGATCGATGATCCGCGCCATCGCATCAGCGCCGACGGCACGATCCGGCTGTCGATGGAGCAGGCGAGGGCCATCCTCGACCTGCGCCTGCAACGCCTCACCGCACTCGGCCGCGACGAGATCCGCGACGAGCTCGACAAGCTCGCGGGCGAGATCGCCGATTATCTCGACATCCTGCGCTCGCGCGACCGCGTGCTGGGCATCATCAAGACCGAGCTCGCCGAGGTGAAGGCCGAGTTCGCCACGCCGCGGCGCACCGTCATCATCGAGCAGGAGGGGGAGGTCGAGGACGAGGACCTGATCCAGCGCGAGGACATGGTCGTCACCGTCTCCCACGCCGGCTACGTCAAGCGCGTGCCGCTGTCGGCCTATCGGGCGCAGCGCCGCGGCGGCAAGGGCCGGGCCGGCATGCAGACCCGCGACGAGGATTTCGTTTCGCGCCTGTTCGTGGCTTCCACGCACACGCCGGTGCTGTTCTTCTCCTCGCGCGGCCAGGTCTACAAGGAAAAGGTCTGGCGCCTGCCCATGGCCGCGCCGAACGCGCGCGGCAAGGCGCTGATCAACATCCTGCCGCTGGAGCAGGGTGAGCGCATCACCACCATCATGCCGCTGCCGGAGGACGAATCGACCTGGGGCAACCTCGACGTGATGTTCGCCACCACGGGCGGCAACGTCCGGCGCAACAAGCTGTCCGACTTCGTCGACGTCCGCCGCTCCGGCATCATCGCGATGAAGCTCGACGACGGCGAAGCGATCGTCGACGTGCAGATCTGCACCGAGCGCGACGACGTGCTGCTGACCGCCGCCGGCGGCCAGTGCATCCGCTTCCCGGTCCCCGACGTGCGCGTGTTCACCGGTCGCACCTCGATGGGCGTGCGCGGTATCGCCCTTGGCGAGGGCGACAAGGTGATCTCGCTGGCGATCCTGCGCCATGTCGAGACCACCTCGGACGAGCGTTCGGCGTACTTGAAGATGCGCCGCGCGGTGGCCGGCGAGGCCGCCGCCGAAGAGACGGCCGTGGACGGCGAGGCCGAGGAGACCTCCGGCAGCTTCCAGCTCGCGCAGGAGCGTTACGCCGAGATGTCGGCGCAGGAGCAGGTCGTGCTCACCGTCTCCGTCAACGGCTTTGGAAAGCGGACCTTGTCTTACGAGTACCGCACCACGGGTCGCGGCGGCAAAGGCATCGTCGCGATGAGCGTCAACAACCGCAACGGCAATCTCGTGGCGTCCTTCCCGGTCGAGGAGGCTGATCAGATCATGCTGGTCACCGACAAGGGCCAGCTGATCCGCTGCCCGGTCGAAGGCATCCGCATCGCCGGCCGCTCGACCCAGGGCGTGATCGTGTTCGACACCGCCGAGGACGAGCATGTGGTGTCGGTCGAGCACATCACGGAAGAGGCGGAGAGCGGGAACGGGGCGAATGGGGAGTAAGGGTAGCCGCTCTTAGCCCGGATGGAGCGACGCGAAATCCGGGGCCGCTGCCCGTGAGAGAGTCCCGGATTGCGCTTCGCTCCATCCGGGCTACGCACTCCCGCTAGATCTCCAGCTCCGTGCCGAACTCCACCACCTGCCGGGTCGGCACGCCGAAGAACGCAGCCGAGCGTTCGGCGTTGCGCTGGAGGAAGGCGAACACGCCTTCGCGCCAGACCCACATGCCCGGAATGTTCTCGCTGGGGATGATGGTCTCGCGTCCCACGTAATAAGTGATGTCGGAGAGATCGACGCCGGGCAGCTTGCTCTGGCGGCAGACGAGCTTCAGTCCCTCATAGATCGTCGGGTTCTGCATGAACCCGTAATGCAGGATCACGCGGGTGATGCCGGGAATGATCTCGATCACCTCGGCGCGTTCCTCGTCGGCGATGTGCGGGGATTCCTCGATCAGCACGGTGACCAGCAGCACGCGTTCGTGCAGCACGCGGTTGTGCTTGACGAACTGGGTGAGCGCGAGCGGCACGCCGCGCGGTGCGGATGCCAGGAATACGGCGGTCCCGGGCAGCCTTGCGTGGCACTTGTTGACCGCGGTCTCGATCAGGTCCTCCTCCGGCTGGCGCAGCTTCGCGCGCGCGACCTCGACCAGCTTGACGCCGGAGCGCCAAGTCAGCATCAGGAAGGCGACGAGGCCGGCGAGCAGCAGCGGAAACCAGCCGCCCTCGAACAGCTTGACCGAGTTGGCCGAGAAGAAGATCACGTCGATGACGAAGAAGGCCCCGTTCACGGTCACCACCAGCCAGGGCGAATAGCCCCACTGGATCGCGACCAGCGCGGCGAGCAGCGTCGTGATCGCCATCAGCAGCGACACCGCGATGCCATAGGCGCCGGCAAGCGCGTCCGACGTGCCGAAACTCAGGACCGCCCCCAGCGTGGCGGCGGCGAGCAGCCAGTTCACCAGGGGCACGTAGATCTGCCCGATTGCATTGCTCGTGTGGCGGATCTGCATACGCGGCAGGAAGCCGAGCTGGATCGACTGCTGGGTCAGCGAGAACACGCCGGAGATGATCGCCTGCGAAGCGATCACGGTGGCGAACGCCGAGAACGCGACGAGCGGATAGTGCAGGGCGTCGGGGCAGAGCTGGAAGAACGGATTCTCGATCATCGCGGGATCGGTGATCAGCAGCGCGGCCTGGCCGAAATAGTTCAGCACCAGCGCCGGCAGGCAGATAGCGAACCAGGCGAGGCGGATCGGGAAGCGACCGAAATGCCCCATGTCGGCATACATGGCCTCGCCGCCGGTCACAGCGAGAAAGGCCGCCCCGAGAATTCCGAACGAGATGTGAAAATCCTGGTGGATCAGGAATTCGAAGGCATAGAGCGGGCTGAGCGCCGCCAGCACCGCCGGCGCCTTGACGATGCCGTGGATGCCGAGCGCGGCGAGCACGACGAACCAGGCCAGCATCACCGGTCCGAAGATGCGGCCGATGAAGCCGGTGCCCTGCTTCTGCATCATGAACAGGCCGATCAGGATGGCGACGGTCACGGGCACCACGACGGGCGCGAGTGAGGGGGCATCGACCTTGAGGCCCTCGATGGCTGAGAGCACCGAGATTGCCGGCGTGATCGCGCCGTCACCATAGAGCAGGGCGGCGCCGACGAGGCCGACCACCAGGAGATGGGCGCGCCATGTGCCGGGCTGGGCATGGCGGGCGTGGAGCAGGGCGAGCAGCGCGACGATGCCGCCTTCGCCGCGATTGTCCGCGCGCAGGATCAACAGCGCATATTTCAGCGAGATGATCAGCAGGAGGGCC
Source organism: Bradyrhizobium sp. PRIMUS42 (assembly GCF_023006515.1). Taxonomy (NCBI): domain Bacteria; kingdom Pseudomonadati; phylum Pseudomonadota; class Alphaproteobacteria; order Hyphomicrobiales; family Nitrobacteraceae; genus Bradyrhizobium; species Bradyrhizobium sp. PRIMUS42. Next base: position 6,852 of record NZ_JALBGZ010000117.1, on the reverse strand, counting down.
CAGAGGATCAGCGAGACCACCCCCAGGACAGCTTCGGGCGCGATCGTCGCGCCGTGGGCGGCCGCCTTGGCGGCTTCCTTCAGGGCGTAGAGGGGGCTGGTGCCGATATCGCCGTAGACGACGCCGAGGGCGCCCATGGTCATGGCAAGCGGCAGTGGATCAGGATGGTGGCCGGAAGCGACAGCGGGCGTACTGGACAATGACAACCCCCCGATGGGATCGCGCCCGACGGGCCATTCCGCCGGGCGCGAGCAACGCAGTCTGCGACGAGACGTCGCAAAACTCCATCGGGATTATGTGACGTGAAGCTGACAGGGCAGCCTAGGGGGTGCGGTTCGCGGTCACGAGGCGCGCCTCGCGGACGTTCGCCTTGGTGCCGGCCTTGCGCAGGCACGAGGCCTCGAAATTCGGCCAGGCCTGCTGCGAGCAGTCCTTGCCGATGGCGCGGATGTCGAGCCGGTCGCTCTTGGCCAGCGGCTGCGGCACGCTGGCCTCGACGCTCGGAGCAAAGCCGGGCAGGAGGGTAAGGGCGGCGGCGACACACGCAGACAGAGCGATCGCTGAGAGAGCCTTGATCATTTGACAGTCCCCTGTGATGCGGCCGCCTACGCCCAGTGTGCGGCCCGTCATTCGTTGACCGGATTAGTAACCATGGCCAGTTTCCGGACGTCTTCGCCGGCACGGGAAATGGTTTCGTGTTCGCGCCCCTTTGTTTCGTGGCCGCTTGAGGGACGAAACAAACCGGCCATTTCCGGCATCGTCGGCGGGATATTTCGGTGGGATTGGCCGGGGAACCGGGCCGGCTTGCCGGGCCGGGCCGGGCGCGGTAGGAGGGGGCTATGCCGCGCATTGCCTTCTATCCCGGTTCCTTCGACCCCATCACCAACGGCCATCTGGACGTGGTCCGGCACAGCGTTTCGCTGTGCGACCGGCTCGTGGTCGCGATCGGGGTCCATCCCGGCAAGAAGCCGCTGTTCTCGACCGAGGAGCGGCTGAAGATGCTCCATGACGTCTGCGGGCCGCTGGCGGCCCAGGCCGGCTGCGTGCTCGAGGCCGTGACCTTTGACGATCTGTCGGTGACCGCGGCACGCAAGCACGGTGCGACGATCATGATTCGGGGCCTGCGTGACGGCACCGACCTCGATTACGAGATGCAGCTCGCCGGCATGAACGAGGCGATGGCGCCGGAAGTGCATACGGTCTTCCTGCCGGCCTCTCCGATGGTTCGCCCGATCACCGCCACTTTGGTGCGCCAGATCGCCGGCATGGGCGGGGACGTCTCGACCTTCGTCCCGCCGCAGGTTGCGGCGCAGCTCAAGGCAAAATTCGCCGTATAACGGCGCGCTTCCTCTCTCTCTGATCCGGAGTTGTCATGATCCGAATTCTCGCAGTTCTTGCCGCGCTTCTGTTCGCGGTGCCGGCGGTGGCGCAGCAATTGCCGGCGGGCCTCGACAAGGCCAACGCCATCGTCATCGACAGCACCAAGGGCCGTATCGTCATCAAGCTTCGCACCGATATCGCGCCCCAGCACGCCGAGCGGATCAAGCAGCTCGCGCGCGAGGGCTATTACAACAACGTGCCGTTCCATCGCGTCATGGACGGCTTCATGGCGCAGACAGGCGATGGTGAGAAGTTCAACGGCACCGGCGGCTCGAAATATCCGAACCTGAAGCAGGAATTCTCCAAGGTGCACTTTGCGCGCGGCATCGTCGGCATGGCCCGGCGCGGTGACAGCGTCGACAGCGCCAACTCGCAATTCTTCATCATGTTCGCCGACGGCGGCAGCCTCGATAACCAGTACACCGTGATCGGTGAGGTCGTGCAGGGCATGGACGTCGTCGACAAGCTGAAGAAGGCACCTCCCGGCTCTGCCGGCGGCGCCGTGACCGATCCCGACAAGATGGTGAAGGTGCAGGTCGCCTCCGACATCAAATAGGAGACGGCGATGGCGCGCTGTGGCGACAAGCTCCTGCTGGTTGCCGCGGTGCTGCTGCTGGGCACCTCGGGCGCTGCCTCTCAAGATGGGCAGGTCAACACCATCCAGGACATCTTCCGGCACCTGCGTACCTGCTGGAGGCCGCCATCGCCGGCCAAGGCGCGCCCCCTCGACATCACGGTGGTCGTGAGCTTTAACCGGGCCGGAAACATTCTAGGCCATCCGAGGATTACCTATGAATCCGCGGAGGCCTCCGACAATGACCGGCTGCAATACCGGATCGCGGTGATGGAGGCGTTGCAACGCTGCACGCCGGTGCCATTTACCGATGCAATGGCCGGCGCCGCCGCGGGGCGACCATTCGCGATCCAGTTCCGCAACCGCAAAACATCGCCTGACAAGACTTCACCCCCAACGCAAGAGAGACGAGCATGAGCGTCACCGAAAACACCCTGATCCTCGAGACCACACAGGGCCCCGTCACCATCGAGATGCGCCCCGACCTCGCGCCCGGGCATGTCACGCGCATCAAGGAGCTCGTGCGCGAGGGCTTCTATGACGGCATCGTGTTCCACCGCGTGATCGACGGCTTCATGGCGCAGACCGGCTGCCCGCAGGGCACCGGCACCGGCGGCTCCGGCAAGAAGCTGAAAGCCGAGTTCAACAAGGAGCCGCATGTGCGCGGCACCACCTCGATGGCGCGCGCCGCCAACCCCGATTCCGGCGACAGCCAGTTCTTCATCTGCTTCGACGACGCCCGCTTCCTCGACAACCAGTACACGGTGTGGGGCAAGGTCACCGAGGGCATGGAGAACGTCGACAAGATCAAGCGCGGCGAGCCGGTGCAGAACCCCGACAAGATCGTCAAGGCGCGGATGGCCGCGGACGCTGAGTAACACCTGCGCGTCGTGCCCCCGCTTCGGCGGGGGCGCGCCTAGGTATCAATCGTGCGCACCGATCTGTTCGATTTCGACCTGCCTGCCGAGCGTATCGCACTGCGCCCGGCGAGCCCGCGTGACTCCGCGAGGATGCTGGTCGTGGAGAACGGTGCGCTGCGCGACCAGACCATCGCCGACCTGCCGCAATGGCTGAAGGCGGGCGACCAGCTCGTCGTCAACGACACCAAGGTGATCGCAGCGCAGCTCAGCGGCCGCCGCATCGGCCGCGAGACCGAGCCGAGGATCGAGGCGACGCTGATCAAGCGTCTCGACGGCTCGCGCTGGCAGGCGCTGGTGAAGCCCGCGAAGAAGCTTGTCGCCGGCGACCGCATCCGCTTCGGCAATGAAGGCAAGGTCTGCCTGCTCGGCCATCTCGACGCCGAGGTCGAGGCCAAGGGCACCGAGGGCGAGGTGACGCTGTCGTTCTCGTTCCACGGCCCGGCGCTGGATCAGGCCATCGCCGATCTCGGCAGCCCGCCACTGCCGCCCTACATCGCCTCCAAGCGCACGCCCGACGATCAGGATCTCGCCGACTATCAGACCATGTTTGCTGCGAACGAAGGCGCGGTCGCAGCGCCCACCGCGGGACTGCATTTCACCCCGGAGCTGGAGCGGGCGCTACGCGCGCGCGGCGTCGGGGTCAACCGCATCACGCTGCATGTCGGGGCAGGGACGTTCCTGCCGGTGAAGGTGGACGATACCGAAGGCCACAAGATGCATGCCGAGTGGGGCACGATCTCGGCCGAGACGGCGGAGCGCCTCAACAGCGCGCGAAAGAACGGCGGTCGCATCATCGCCGTCGGCACGACGTCGTTGCGACTGCTTGAGAGCGCAGCCAGCGAAGACGGCACGATCCAGCCCTTCGCGGCGGAGACGGCGATCTTCATCACGCCGGGCTATCGCTTCAGGGCGGTGGATATCTTGATGACGAACTTCCACCTGCCGAAGTCAACGCTGTTCATGCTGGTGTCGGCGTTCTCCGGGCTGGATACGATGAAGGCGGCATATGCGCACGCGATCGCGAATGGCTACCGGTTCTATTCGTACGGCGATGCGTGCTTGTTGTTTCGGGTGAACGACTAGCGCCGGCGCTGTAGGGTGGGCAAAGCGAAGCGTGCCCACGTCTGTCTTGAATCTGGAGAAGAATGGTGGGCACGGCGCTCGCGCGCCGTTGCCCACCCTACGGCATCTTTCGCTACGCCATCACACGCTGCGGCAGCAGCTCCGCGATCTGCACCGCATTGAGCGCCGCGCCCTTGAGCAGCTGGTCCGCCGCCACGAACATCGAGATCGAATGCCCTGAGGGATCGCTGAGGTCCTTGCGGATGCGGCCGACCAGGACGTCGTCCTGGCCCGAGGCGTCGATCGGCATCGGGAAGTAGTTCTTCATGCGGTCGTCGACGACCTTCACGCCGGGGGCCTGCGCCATGATGGCGCGGACCTGGTCCTCGCTGATCGGCTTCTCGCATTCGAAGGTGATGGCCTCGCAATGGGCGCGCAGGACCGGCACGCGCACGCAGGTGACGCCGATGGCGATCTTCTCGTCCTCGAAGATCTTGCGGGTCTCCTTGATGACCTTGGTCTCTTCGTCGTTGTAGCCGGTCTCAGGATCGACCGCCGTGTTGTGGTTGAAGAGGTTGAAGGCGTAGGGGTGCGGCATCACCTTCGGGGTGTAGACCTGTCCGTTGAGATTGGCACGGGTGGATTCGACGAGCTCCTCCATCGCCGCTGCCCCGGCGCCGCTGGCCGCCTGATAGGTCGAGATGATCACGCGCTTGATGCGGTTCTTCTGATGGATCGGCCACAGCGGGACCAGCGCGGTGATCGCGGCGCAGTTCGGATTGGCGATGATGCCCTTGTGATCCCTGATCCGGGTCGCATTGATCTCGGGAATCACCAGCGGCACGTTCGGGTCCATGCGGAAGGCGGAGGAATTGTCGACCACGACAGCGCCGGCCTTGACCGCGATCGGCGCGAACTTCTTGGAGATGCTGCCGCCGGCGGAGAACAGGGCGATATCAACACCGTCGAAAGACCGCTCGGTCAGTTCCTCGATCACGACTGACTGGCCGCGGAACGATACCGTCTTGCCGGCCGAGCGGGCGCTGGCGAGCGCCTTCAGCTTACTGACGCGAAAGCCGCGCTTGTCCATGGTGGCGATGAATTCGGCGCCCACCGCACCGGTGACGCCGACAATCGCGACGACGGGATCGTTACTCACTTTGTCCTCCATTGAATTGAAAATTTGGGCAACAAAAAAGCCCCGGACCATCGATGGCGGGGCTTCGGTAGAGTGGATTGCGTTCTAGTCGACGACTACGCGCGCACGCCTCCCCGGGCCCCTGAGGCCGTGGTGGTTTTGGTCGTGCGTTTGGTGGTCGTGAACATGGCGGCGACTTATGCGGGAGAGTCTTGCGGTCGTCAATGGCCTTTCGCCCCCGGTCGACGCCGGGGGAGTGCCGCTATTTGGCAGTCGCTATTTGGCCCGCGCCCCCGGCGGCTCCAGGATGACCTCCTTGAGGTCGTCGCCGCTGATCACGACGATCGCAAAATTGAGCCGGCCACGTTCTCGCACCAGCCCGCCGCTGATCGCCTTGCCCGAGGCCGCGCGTTCAGCGACCTGCACGGCATCGGCGAGGCGGTGCCTGATCGCACCGAGTGCTGCGAGGTTGTCGCGGTCCTCGTGGTCGAGCTCGGCGAGGGGCAGGGCGGCTTCCCCACCGACCAGCTCGCCGGTCGAAGCATTGATGGTGTGGCGCCAGATCCGGTCGTTGTGCAGGGTCTTCACCCGATACACCGGTACGCCGGAGGCGCCGTCGAAGCTCACATCCGCCGTGGTGGCGCCGGCGTGGCGGCGTTCCGCAATCGCCATGGCCTGGCCGATCGAGATGGTCGAGCTGCGGAATCGTTCGATTTCGCGGCTGACGGCCTGGCGGTCGGCTTCGGGATCGCCATCTATGTCGCTGTGAAGAGAAGTGGGCGTGCCCGAGCTCACGATCGCCCGCGCGGGCGCGGCGAGGAGCAGCGCGGGCAAGGCGATCGCCAGCAGTCCTGAGGTCCATCGTTTGGCTGTCGTCATGTTCGAAACCCTCGGCCAGCGAGTGTGCCGGATGGTCGTAAAGAATTCGCGGCCGGCCTTGGGCATCGGCCGGCCGCGGAGCGCCGCACCGGGCTGTACCCGGCACGGCGATCTCAACGGTACGGGCCACCTTTGGGGCTGGTGAAAAAGCAGTCCGTATCGCTTGTAACTAAACCATACCGTATCGTTTTATTTTGGTCAATCAAGCCGATCGCGTCTCCCGCGGGGAAAGCGCTCATCTCACGGAATTGTCAGCGGGCGGGACGGCGGCGTTGCGTGCCCTTGGCGTCCTGGTGCGTGCCCTTGGCGTCCTGGAGGCGGCTGGCAGGTCCCAGCGCGCCGGCCAGGAACAGCTTGATCGCTATGCGCATGCGCTTTTCGGCGGCCTTCATCTCGAGCGCCGTTCCGAAGGTCGCCAGGCGGTGGCTGTGACCGACGACCACGTCGAGAAACACCTCGGCCGCAATGGTGGTGTCCTCGACGTCGAGCGCGCCTTGCGCCGCCAGATGGTCGAAGAAGCGTGCCGTGGTGGCAACGGCCTTGAGCCAACCTTCTTCCTTGCCGAGCTTGGCGATGTCGGGGAAATTGATGGCCTGCGACGTCATCATGCGGCTGAAGGCGACGGCATCGGGACCGCAGGTGAATGTCAGCATCTCGCGTCCGATCTCGACCAGCCGTTGCTCGACCGAGATGTCCGCAAGGCTGCTGAGCTGGGTCTCCGCCGCGGCGGACAGTGGTGCAAGCCAGCGCGCGATCTCGCGCCTCAGCACGGCGGCAAACAGGCCGCGCTTGTCGCCGTAGCGGGAATAGACGGTCGGTTTGCTGACCCGGGCCGCTTCCGCGACCGCGTCGAGCGAGGTCGCGTCGAAGCCGCGGTCCAGGAACAGGCGGGTGGCGAC
>NZ_JALBGZ010001179.1:0-1222 GCF_023006515.1 Bradyrhizobium sp. PRIMUS42 | reverse complement strand
GGCGTGCAGCCGGGCCAGAGCGTGCTGATCCAGGGCGCCAGCTCCGGCGTCGGGCTGATGGCGATGCAGATCGCCAAGCTCAAGGGCGCGAAACTCGTGATCGGCTCGTCGACCGACGCCAATCGCCGCGGCCGGCTGAAGGAGTATGGCGCCGACCTCGCGGTCGACAGCTCCGATCCGAAATGGGTCGACGAGGTCCTCAAGGCGACGAACGGCGAAGGCGTCGATCTCGTCGTCGATCAGGTCTCGGGCAAGGTCGCCAATCAGAACCTCGCCGCGACCAAGGTGAAGGGCCGCATCGTCAATGTCGGCCGGCTCGGCGGCACCCATGCCGATTTCAACTTCGACCTGCATGCGGCGCGCCGCATCGACTATGTCGGCGTCACCTTCCGCACCCGCACCATCGAGGAGATCCGCGAGATCTTCGAGGAGGTCCGCAAGGACATCTGGGGCGCGGTGGAGTCGCTAAAACTGCAGCTGCCGATCGACAAGGTGTTCGTGTTCGACGACATCGACAAGGCGTTCGAGCACATGGAGGCGAACAGGCATCTGGGGAAGATCGTGGTGACGGTGCCGTAGCCGTCGATCCAGTCTCGGTCTCGTAGGGTGGGCAAAGCGAAGCGTGCCCACCATGCGTCAGCGATCGCGGAAGAATGGTGGGCACGGCGCTGCGCGCCTTTGCCCACCCTGCGGGGCCGGAGCAAGACTTAGATCGCTCCTGCAACTCACTAGCGACTACAGCTGTGGATCATCGCTTGATGTTCACCCACGCCCTGCTAAATCCCCCGCCATGACCTCCCAGCACGACAAAACCTCGGTCGCCGCGATCTCGATCTTCGCCAGCGGCGGCATGGCGGCGGCCAAGTTCGTGGTCGGGATCGCGATCGGCTCGCTCGCGCTGATCTCCGAGGCCCTGCACTCCTCGATCGACCTGGTCGCGACCATCATCACTTGGGCGGTGGTGCGGGTGTCCGACAAGCCGGCGGACGAGGAGCACCATTACGGCCATGGCAAGCTGGAGAGCATCTCGGCGCTGGGCGTCACTGCCCTGCTCTACGTGCTCGCCGGCGGCATCCTGGTCGAGGCCTATAGCCGGCTGCGCGAGGGAACCTCGCCGCCGACCATTTCGGCCGTGCCCTTCGTGGTGCTGGTGATCGACATCGTCGTCAATCTCTGGCGCGCCCGCGCCCTGCACCGCGCCGCGCGCGAGACACGGAGCCAG
>NZ_JALBGZ010001178.1:0-1234 GCF_023006515.1 Bradyrhizobium sp. PRIMUS42 | reverse complement strand
GGCCTGGAGCGCGTTGTCGAGCAGCCGCGTGATCTCGGCGAGCAGCGTCGCCTCGGACGCGGCCGAGACCCGCACCCGCAGCGTGCCGGAGATGTTCATCGATCCCGCATAGACCGGCGTGCCCTGCTCGGCCGTGACATAGAGCGTCTCGCCGGTGATCAGGTTCTGGTCGATCTCCGAACGCCCCTCGATCACGGTGCCGTCGACCGCGCAGCGCTCGCCGGGCCGCAACAGCACGATGTCGCCGGGATGGATCGCGGCCACCGGCACCTGCGAGATTTCATCAGGACCGACGAACTTCGCGGCCGTTTCCGCCTTCAGCGCCGCGAGATTGCCGGCGACGGCGCGGGTTCGCCGGCGCATGTTCTGGTCGAGGAAGCGGCCGACCAGGAGGAAGGTCAACAGCATGATCGCCGCGTCGAAATAGGCGTGCTCGGCGTGGTGGATGGTCTCGACCAAGGACATGCCGAGCGCGAGGATCACGCCGATCGAGATCGGCACATCCATGTTGGTGGTCTTGTTCGATAGCGCGCGCCAGGCCGAGCGGAAGAACGGCTGGCCGGCATAGGCCGCCGCCGGCAATGCGATCAGCGCCGACAGCCAATGAAAGAAGTCGCGCTGCTCGGGCAGCATGTCCGAGACGTTGCCCGACCACACCGGGATCGACAGCATCATCACGTTCATGGTGGCGAACGCCGCGACGCCGAGGCAGCGCAGCAGGAAGCGCGATCCGGCGACCTCCGCCACCTCCGCGCTCTCGGTCTCGAACGGATAGGCCTTGTAGCCTAGCTCCTCGAGGCGATCGATGAACCGACTCGGGTCGAGCGTGCCCGCCTTCCATTCCAGCGCGACGCGGCGGTCGGTGAGATTGACGCGCGCCAGCGTGACGTCGGGAATGGCGGACAGGCCGCGTTCGATCTTGGCCATGCAGCCGGCGCAGTGAACGCCTTCGACCGCGAGATCGATGTGCTGGACGCCCTCGCCCGCGGTCCGGACGTAGTGCGAGAAATCCCGCGTGACGTGCATGTCGAAGTCCCTCAGTTCAGGATCACGCGGTTGCGCGACAGGAACACGCGCGTCCCCCGCGCCTCGCCCTCGATCACCAGATCCCATTGCCCGGGCGCGACGGACTCGGCATTGCCGCGATAGAGGCCGATGCCGGCCTCGGTGAGCTCGACGGCGAGATCGGCGCGCTTGTCGGTCGGCCGCTCCAGCCGTCCGCCGAATTTCAGTC
>NZ_JALBGZ010001177.1:0-1235 GCF_023006515.1 Bradyrhizobium sp. PRIMUS42 | reverse complement strand
TGCCGACCACTGCGGAAGCGGGTTTTGCCGGCCTCCACATCGAGAACTGGTACGGCATGGTCGCGCCGAAGGGCACGCCGAAGGAGATCGTCGCGGCGCTGCATGGCCTGGCAACCAAGGCGATGGCGGATCCGGCGGTAAAGGAGAAGCTCGCCGCGCAGGGCGCGACGCTGGTCGGCGACGAGCCAGAGCACTTTCGCGCCTTCATCGCGGACGAGACCCAGAAGTGGGCCAAGGTGATCAAGGACGCCGGGGTAGAGACGGCGAAGTAGGTCTACGCTCCTTTGAGCGTAAGAGTCGACCTATCTCAACACGACCGGTGCGTTCCCTCCCCCCTTGCGGGGGAGAGTTAGGGAGAGGGGGTCACACGGGGACTCCATCGACCGTAAAGGAACACTTCTTCGCGACACAAACACCTTTTGCTGGGTACCCCCTCCCCCGCCCTCCCCCGCAAGGGGGGATGGAGCTCAGTTGTGTGCGCAGCTATAGCGTCAGCTCGCGTCGGCGCCCCTTACACCGCCGCGGCCCTCAAATGCTCCACCAGCATTTTCGCCGGCCTTGGCAACGCCTTGAAGCTGCGCGCGCAAATCACGAGCCTTCGGTTGGCGAAGGCGTCGCGTAGCCGAACCATGGCGAGCGGCATCAGTTTGGCGCAGCGGCGGGCGGCGGCTTCGGGCATGAGCGCAACGCCGACGTCGGCGGCAACCATCTGGCAGATCGCGTCGAAGTCGCGCAGCCGCGCGCGAAAATGCGGGCGCATGCCGAGCCGGGCTGCATGTTTCGAAATGTGCATCTGGAGCGCGGTGGCGCTGGTCAGACCGACGAAGTCACAGGTCCCCGCCTCCTGAAAATCGATCTGGCGGCGGCCCGCGAACGGGCCGCGCTTCGACGTCACCAGCGTCAGGCGGTCCTCGCTGAAGACGAAGCGCTCGATATGCTCAGGCAGCGCGTGCTCGGCAGCAAAGCCGAGATCTGCCGCACCTGCGGTGATAGCAGCTGCGATGTCGGTGCTCTCGCGCTCCTCGATGTCGATGGCGACGTCGCGATGCTCGCGCAGGAAGCCGGCGAGCGCCTTCGGCAGATGCTCCGACAGGCCCGAGGTGTTGGCAAGGAAATGCACGCTGGCGCGGACGCCGCTGGCAAAGCCGGCGAGATCGCCGCGCATGGCGTCGATCTGGTGGATGACGAGCCGCGCATGATCGAGCAGGCTCTCGCCGGCCGCGGTCAATTCGACG
>NZ_JALBGZ010001176.1:0-1235 GCF_023006515.1 Bradyrhizobium sp. PRIMUS42 | reverse complement strand
CGTGTCGGGCGTCGGCTCGGGTCTGGCGCAGAGCATCGTGGCGCATCGCGACGCCAACGGTCCGTTCAAGTCGCGCAAGGCGCTCAAGGACGTGCCGCGGCTCGGGCCGAAGGCGTTCGAACAGTGTGCAGGCTTCTTGCGCATTCTCGGCGGCGAGGACCCGCTCGATGCCTCCGGCGTGCATCCGGAAGCCTATCCGGTGGTGCGGCGGATTCTCAGCGCCACCAAGAGCGACATCAAGGCGCTGATCGGCAGCAGCGAGATCGTGCGCACGCTGAAGCCGAAGGACTTCGTCGACGAGACCTTCGGTCTGCCGACCGTCACCGACATCTTGCGTGAATTGGAAAAGCCCGGCCGCGACCCGCGTCCGGCGTTCAAGGCCGCGGTGTTCATGGAGGGCGTCGAGGAGATCAAGCATCTCAAGAAGGGCATGATCCTCGAGGGCACCGTGACCAACGTCGCCGCCTTCGGCGCCTTCGTCGATATCGGCGTGCACCAGGACGGTCTCGTGCACATCTCGGCGATGTCCAAGACCTACATCAAGGATCCGCGCGAGGTGGTTAAGCCCGGCGACATCGTCAAGGTGAAGGTGCTGGACTTCGAGGTCGCGCGCAAGCGCATCTCGCTGACGCTGCGCCTCGACGACGAGGTCGGCGCCAAGAAGGACGCCCCCGGCATGCAGCGCGACAACAGCTCGCGCAACCCGTCACGCATGACCTCCTCCGCACCCCGCAAGCAGGAATCCTCCGGCGGCGGCGCCCTCGCCGAAGCGCTGCGCCGCGCGGCGGAAAAGAACAACGGCAAGCGGGCGTAGCAGCTGAGCAGCCTGAATAGGGCAAGCTCCATCCGCGCCGTCATTGCGAGCGCAGCGAAGCAATCCAGGGTCCCTCCGCGGAAACAGTCTGGATTGCTTCGTCGCATCAGCGCAAGATTGCCGCGCAATTTTGTCGCGAGCTCCTCGCAATGACGGGGAGAGAGCGCCCGCTTCCCTAACACCCGCGTCAGAATCTGGCGTGTTTGTAAGTTGAAGCTGCCTGTTCCTTCCTTTCATCTGATCGTTCTCGTGCGGCGTTACGACCGCCGCACTGCAAGGAGGACCTTTCGATGAACAACAGGCTTCTCAAAGGCCTCACCGCGGCGACGCTCGCCGCGATGGTGGCGTTCGCTTCACCTGTGCTGGCCCGTGGCGGCGGTGGCGGAGGTCACGGCGGCTTTGGCGGTGGCGGCCATTTCGG
>NZ_JALBGZ010001175.1:0-1237 GCF_023006515.1 Bradyrhizobium sp. PRIMUS42 | reverse complement strand
CGATGCCCGCGTCGCCGCCGCTGCCGCCGCCCGGACTCGATGATGTTGCCGCGCTCAACTACACCGGCGGCACCACCGGCATGCCCAAGGGCTGCGTCCATACCCACGGCGACATGGTCTACACGGCCGCGGCCAACTACGGCATCTCGATGCCGCCCGGCGAGAGCAGCGTGTTCCTGTCGTTCTTCCCGGAGTTCTGGATTGCGGGCGAGAACTCTGGACTGATCTTCCCACTGTTCTCCGGCGCCACGCTGGTCCTGCTCGCGCGCTGGGACGCTGTCGGCGCGATGGCCGCGATCGACAAGTACAAGGTGACCATGACCGCGATGCCGGTCGACAGCGCGGTCGAGCTGATGGACCATCCACGCTTTCGCGAGTTCGATCTGTCGTCCTTGAGAGACGTCCGCGTTGTTTCCTTCGTCAAGAAGCTCAATGCCGACTACCGCAAGCGCTGGAAGGATCTCACCGGCACGATCCTGATGGAGGCGGCCTGGGGCATGACCGAGACCCACACCTCCAACACTTTCACGGCCGGTTTCCAGAACGACGATTTCGATCTCAACAACCAGCCGATCTTCGTCGGCCTGCCGGTTCCCGGCGCAGAGTTCAAAATCACGGATTTCGAGACCGGCGCGCTGCTGCCGCTCGGCGCCGAAGGCGAGATCCGCGTGCGGACGCCCTCGCTGCTCAAGAGCTACTGGAACAAGCCGGAGGCGACGGCGGAGTCGCTGATCGACGGCTGGCTGCGCACCGGTGATATCGGCAGCATCGACAAGGACGGCTTCCTGCACTTCCTCGGCCGCCGCAAGGAAATGCTGAAGGTCAAGGGCATGAGCGTGTTTCCGCCGGAGATCGAGGCGCTGCTTGGCCAGCATCCGAAGGTGTTGGGCTCGGGCGTGGTCGGGCGGGACGATCCCGCCAAGGGCCAGGTGCCGGTGGCTTATATCCAGCTCAAGCCGGAGGCGGTCGGCACCATCTCCGCGGAAGACCTGCGCGCCTGGTGCGCTGAGCGTATGGCCGTCTACAAGGTGCCGGAAGTGCGTATGATCGATGCCCTGCCGCTGACGGCGACGGGCAAGGTGAAGAAGCAGGATCTCAATCCCAATGTGCCTCCTGCTGCCTGAGTGAGAGAGACGATGTCGTTCAAAAAGCTCCTGATCGCCAATCGCGGCGAGATCGCCATCCGCATCGCGCGCGCCGCGGCCGACGCGGGCATCGCGACGGTTGCGATCCATCC
>NZ_JALBGZ010001174.1:0-1249 GCF_023006515.1 Bradyrhizobium sp. PRIMUS42 | reverse complement strand
CCTTTGTCTCGGCGCGCTTGGCCGCGAGTGCCTCGCGCTCGGCGCGTCGTGCCGCGACCGCCGGATCGTCGTGACCCGGCTGCGACTTGAACTTGTTCAAAAGATTTTTGCGTGCTTCCTGCGCCGCCTTTTGTCGGTCGGAGAAGCCTGGTTCCCTGAATCCACTCATCTAACGAACCTTGTCTTCCTCACTTTCAGCCCTACATCACTGCGTGTTGGTACGTCGGCTGGGCATAGCGGGCGCCACGCGACGCAGAAGCGTGTACATCGGTGCGCGTCGCGAAGCCACCCATAATCGCAGCCGATCAGGTCAACGAAAAATCGCCCCCACCGACGATCTCTCGTAGCCCGGAAAAACTGCCGAATTGTGATGTCCCTCATAAGGGGACCACGAGGGCGGGGCCTAGCGTCCGCCCCGATACGGAGAACGGGTATGCCGATCTCGAGACCAAGCCTGAAGGCGCTCGCAATTGCCTTCGTCCTGGTAGCCGTGGCCGGTGCCATGCTGCTGCTCAGTCGTCCGCAGCCGATCGAGAGTGCCGTCCTGGGAGCGGACTGGGAATGCACACAGACCGCGTTCGTGCTCACGACCTGCGCCCCGCGGGTCCAGGCGACCCCGGCGGTCGAAACCTCCCGCAAGGATGCGATCCGGGCGACCCGAGGCTGAGGTGGCTGACCGGAGATGTGACGGGACGTCGCAGAGGTGATAAGGGGGCTTGCCCCGCGACCAGGTAACCATGTCCACATCCCAGCCCGAACCGGGCGAGAAGCCGAAATCCCAGCCGAAACCTCCTTCCGGTGACAACCGCCGCGGCGCGATCGCCGGCTTGATCATCGCGATCATGATCCTCGGTGTCGGCTGGTGGCTCGCCCGGGACCTCACCGCGGCCAGCAAGATGCAGGACTGCCTGATGTCCGGGCGCAGCAACTGCAACGTGATCGAGCCGGCCCGCTAGAAGCGGTCCAGCGTGGCCGCTTGGGCCGAAAAATGCCCTGATCTTAACCATTTGTAACGGGACTTCGCCGACCAAAGCAGGTCAGCTATGCCAGCCGGCATCATGCCCGGCGCGAGGCGAATCGTCTATCGCGCCAGGCACCACGGCAATCGAGAGAGCAGGGGTCAAGCACGCATGAGTGCGTCCAGCCGCATGAAGATCATTATTCCCTTGGTTTCGGCCATGTCGCTGCTCGCGCTGTCGGCGCAAGCCCAGGACGCGAGGCCCCCAAGGGACGCCGGCCAGCCGGCGGC
>NZ_JALBGZ010001173.1:0-1253 GCF_023006515.1 Bradyrhizobium sp. PRIMUS42 | reverse complement strand
CGAGGCGCTCACCAGCGGCGTGCGCGAGGCCCAGGGATCGCTGATCTCCGCCTCGACCGACGCGGCAAGCCAGATCAAGTCGCTGACCACGGACATCGAGCGCACGCTGACCGCCGTCGGCGCCGACACCGCCTCGACCATCCTCAACAGCGCACGCGAGGCCCAGACCTCGCTGACCTCGACCTCCGCGGACGCCGCGAGCCAGATCCGCACGATCTCGACCGAGATCGAGCGCACCCTGAGCGCGGCCACCGCGAACGCGACCAACGACATCCAGACCAGCGCGCTCAACGCCCAGAACGCGCTGATCACGGCCTCCAACGAGGCGAGCTCGCGGGTCAAGTCGAGCTCGTCCGACGTCGAGCGTTCGGTGCTCGCCGCCAGCTCCAGCTTCGGCCAGGCCATGACCGGCAAGACCGACGAGATCGTCACCTATGTGCAGCAGCAGGCCGACCGTCTGTCGAACATGATCGACGCCAAGCGCGGTGCGCTGGTCGATGCGATCGGCTCGAAGACCAGCCAGCTCACGCTCGACATCGACCGCGTCACCTCCGACGCGCTGAAATCGATCGAGACGCGCGGCCAGGCCTTCTCGCAGACCATGATGGGCAACGGCTCGGAAGTCGCCCGCACCATCAACGCGGCGAGCGAGATCGCCACCAGCGCGGTCGGCAAGTCGCTCAAGGACCTCGAGCAGTCCTCGCGTTCCGCGATCGACCAATCGCGCCAGGTCTCGATCGCGGCCGTCACCGAGATGCAGGAGACCAGCAAGATCCTGCGCACCGACACGGTGGCGCTGTTCGAGCGCCTGCGCGAAGGCAACATCCTGCTCCAGGAGGTGTTGACCGGTGCGCACGACAACCTCAACTCGCTCGAGCGGGCGCTGGTGACGCGCGTCGCCGACTTCGTCTCGGCGATGAACGACGTCACCTCACGCAACGGCGCGGCGACGCAGAACCTGGAAGAGCAGCTCAACGTCTTCAACAGCAAGACCACGAAGGCGCTCCAGGATCTCGGCGAGTTGTCGACCCAGTTCGATGCGCACGGCAAGGCGCTGGTCGACGCCGCGCAGGTCGTCGAGCAGAGCAACAAGAACACCACCGCCTCGCTTGCCGAGCGCAAGCAGGCGCTGGAATCGCTCGTCACCACGATCGATCTGCGCACCGCCGACCTCGACCAGCGGCTGTCGCGCTTCACCGGCCTGCTCGATGAATCGCTGGCAGCGGCCGAGGAGCGCGCCCGCGACATCGCGC
>NZ_JALBGZ010001172.1:0-1254 GCF_023006515.1 Bradyrhizobium sp. PRIMUS42 | reverse complement strand
GTCCTGGATCGCGGTCATCTCGCGGCGGAATTCCTCGTGGTCGCCGCGGCCGATATGGGGCAGGCCGCAGGCCACCACGCATTCGTTGAGCTGGCGGCGGCCGGCGACGCGCAGGCGCTGGTCGTTGAGGAAGGCGCCCTTGCCGCGCTCGGCGATGTAGAGCTCGTCATTGGCGGGGTTGTAGATCACGCCGGCGATGATCGTGCCCTCGCGCACGAGGCCGATCGAGATCGCGAATTGCGGGATGCCGTGCAGGAAGTTGGTGGTGCCGTCGAGCGGGTCGACGATCCAGGTGTGGCTCTTGTCGGAGCCCTCGCGCATGCCGCCTTCCTCGCCGATGAAGCCGTAGCCGGGACGGGCCTTGGCGAGATCCTGGTAAAGGATCTCCTCAGCGCGCTTGTCGGCGAGCGAGACGAAATTCGCCGGCCCCTTCAGCGAGACCTGGAGATGCTCGATCTCGCCGAGATCGCGCTTGAGACTGCGGCCAGCACGGCGCGCGGCCTTGACCATGACGTTGATAGTGGCGGAATACAGCATGAGGTTTCGGTCTTGATCGGGGGGAAAGGGCGCAAAATCGCGCCTGTTTGAGCAATTGGGTGCCCTGCGGGGGCGCTTGCGTCAAGTCATTGGGGCAAGTCATTTGCTCCCGAGCCATTTTTTGGCGGCGGCCTCCGCCTTGGCCCGGTCCTCGGCCGGCAAGTCGGATAATTGCTTGTCGAGCTCCGGGTCGCCCTTGCCGGCGGTTTTGGCCACCAGGTGCCATTTGAACCCCTCGACCTTGTCCGCGGATACGCCCACGCCGTTGATCAGCACCCACGCCAGCCGGTTCTGCGCGATCGCGCTGCCCTGGCGGGATGCCTTGCGAAGCAGGGCGACGGCAGCCGGCTGGTTCTTCGGCGTGCCGGTGCCGTTGAACATGGCGATGGCATATTCGACCTCGGCGTCGACATTGTCGGCGAGCGAGGCGGCCTGCAGCAGCCGCACCGCGCGTTCCGGGTCCTTCGCCACGCCGGTGCCTTCCTTGTAGAAGGTCGCAAGCGCGTATTGCGCCTCGGGCAGGCCGGCATCGGCGGCCTGGCGCAGCAGCTCGGCGGAGCGCTTGACGTCCTGCGGCAAGGTCTGGCCGTCGAGATAGAGCAAAGCGAGGTTATAGGCCGCCTTGGGCTCGCCGAGCTTGGCGGCGGACGCCATCAGCTTGACCGCCTCACCCTTGTCGACCGAGCCGCCGCGGCCGGAAATGCGCAGCATGGCGAG
>NZ_JALBGZ010001171.1:0-1256 GCF_023006515.1 Bradyrhizobium sp. PRIMUS42 | reverse complement strand
CTGCACGGCCCGAATTCCGATGTCGCGCTCGTCACCGACAAGCTCGTGGCCGAGGCCGCCGGCCTTCCGCGAATCCCGGCACAGCCGATCGCGGAGGCGGCCCGTGCGCTGCATCAGGCCAAGCGGATCTGGATCGCGGGCTATCGTAGCTGCCGCAGCGTTGCGGAGCTGCTGAACTACGAGCTGCGGTTATTCCGTCCCGAACAGGTGCAACTCATCGGAGCATCCGGCCCCGACGATCTCGACCTCGGCGCCTTCCGGCCCGGCGAAGCCGTCATCGTCATCGGCTTTCTGCCCTATACCCATGCGAGCGTTGGCGTCGCACAGGCCGCCTATCGCACCGGCGCGACGCTGATTGCGATCGCGGACAGCCTCTCTGCGCCGATGGCCGAGGGCGCCGACCACGTGCTGCTGTTCGAGGCGGCCTCCTCTCCCGGCTTCTTCCCGAGTCTCACCGGCGCGATCGCGATCGCGCAGTCGCTGGCCGCAGTGACGTTCTCGCTCGGCGGTGTCGCCGCGAAGAAGCGCCTGGAGAATACCGAGGCGCGGCTCACTGCTGCCTCCACCTACGTTTCAGAGAAAGGTTGATCCATGGCCGCCCGCATCAGCCGCGTGCTGCACCGCTCGTTGCGCGAGACGCCGCCCAAGGCGATCGGCGGCGAAGGCGTCTATCTCTTTGCCGAGGACGGACGGCGCGTGATCGACGCCTCCGGCGGCGCGGCCGTCTCATGCCTCGGCCATCAGCATCCCCGCGTGATCGCGGCGATGGCGAAGCAGGCTTCGACGCTGGCCTATGCCCACACGGCATTCTTCTCGTCCGAGCCGGCAGAGGCGCTGGCCGAAACGCTGGTCGGGCACGAGCCGGGCGGCCTCGCCTGTGCTTATTTCGTGAGCGGCGGATCGGAGGCGATCGAGGCCAGCATCAAGCTTGCACGGCAATATTTCATCGAGCGTGGCGAGCCGCAGCGGCAGCACTTCATCGGGCGCCGGCAGAGCTACCACGGCAACACACTTGGCGCGCTCGCCGCGGGCGGCAACGCCTGGCGACGCGCGCCTTATGCACCCTTGCTCTCGGCCGCCTTCAGCCATGTGACGCCGGCCTTTGCCTATCACGAGAAGCATGACGGTGAATCCGATGCGCAATTCGTGGCACGGTTGGCGGCCGAGTTGGAATCCGAGTTCCAGCGGCGTGGCCCCGATACCGTGGCGGCGTTCCTCGCCGAGCCCGTCGTCGGCGCCACCGCCGGCGCCGTGAC
>NZ_JALBGZ010001170.1:0-1259 GCF_023006515.1 Bradyrhizobium sp. PRIMUS42 | reverse complement strand
CAACGTGGCGCCGCCCGGCCAGCGCATTGCGCTGGCCCGTGATGCCGCATTCTCCTTCGTCTATCCGCATATGCTCGAGGCCTGGCGCGCGGCGGGCGCCGAGATATCGCCGTTCTCGCCGCTGGCCGATGAAACGCCCGACGCGAGCGCCGACGTGTGCTGGCTGCCCGGCGGCTATCCCGAGCTTCATGCCGGCAGGATCGCCTCCAATGCGCGCTTTCGCAGCGGCCTGCGCGACTTTGCCGAAACGCGGCCGGTGCATGGCGAATGCGGGGGCTATATGGTGCTGGGAACCGCGTTGACCGACGCGGACGGTATCCGCCATGAGATGACGGGCCTTCTTGGCCTCGAGACGAGCTTTGCCAAACGCCGCATGCATCTGGGCTACCGCCTCGCCGAACTCGCCGCGCCGATACCGGGCCATCAGGCCGGTGCGCGCCTGCGCGGCCACGAATTCCACTATTCGACGATCCTCGCCCAGCCCGACACGCCGCTGGCCGTGGTGCTTGATGCGACTGGCGCGGTCATCGCCGAGACCGGCTCGCGGCGCGGACGTGCCACCGGCACGTTCTTTCATCTGATCGCGGAGGACCGGTGAGCGGTTTTGTCTCCTTCATCTCCGCCGGCCCCGGCGATCCCGAGCTGCTCACGCTCAAGGGCGCCGCGCGGCTGCGCGAGGCCGACGTCGTGCTCTATGACGATCTTGCGTCGGGTGCGATCCTCGATCTCGCCCGGCCCGGCGCCAATCTCGTCGCGGTCGGGAAGCGGGCCGGGCGACCCTCGACCAAGCAGCACCATGTCAACCGTCTCCTGGTCGACTATGCCGCGACAGGCGTGCGCGTGGTTCGCTTGAAGTCGGGCGACGCCGGCATTTTCGGCCGGCTCGAGGAGGAGCTGGAGACGCTGCGCGAGGCGGGCATCGGCTATGAGATCATTCCCGGCGTCACCTCGGCCTGTGTGGCCGCCGCGCAAGCGGGCATTCCCCTGACCCGTCGTCATACCTCGCGCCGGGTGCAGTTCGTGACCGGGGCTGATGTGACGGGCGAGCTGCCGCCGAATCTGAATTGGGCTGCACTGGCCGATCCTGAAGCGACGACCGTGGTCTATATGGGGCGGCGCACCTTCCCGGGGCTTGCCGCAAAATTGATTGCGCACGGTCTCGCCGCGGATACGCCGGCGCTGTTCGCCGAATCCCTCGGCCGCCCCGACGAGCGGCTGGTCCGGACCACCATTGCCGAGCTTGCCGAGCAGCTTGCCCG
>NZ_JALBGZ010000116.1:0-11874 GCF_023006515.1 Bradyrhizobium sp. PRIMUS42 | reverse complement strand
CTTTGGCATGCCCTGCCGCAACTCCTGCGCGCCGAACAGATAGGCGTTGCGCCAGGTCGCGCTTTCAGCGGCGTAGCCGAGTTGCTCCAGTGTATCGGCAAGCAACGCGCGCGCGGGCTGGTTGTCAGGCTCGGCGAAGACGAGGTGGCCGAGCGCCTGCGCGACGAAGCGGAATTCACCCTTGTCGAAATCGCTGCGCGCCCGTGCGAGGATCGCATTCGCGCCGCCCATATACTCGACGTACTTCTTGCCTGACTCCACCGGCGGCAGCGGATCGAGATTGACCGGATTGGCGTCGTACCAGCCGAGATATTTCTGATAGATCGCTTTCACATTGTGCCGGATGTGGCCGTAATAGCCGCGGCCGTGCCAGGCGCCTTCCAGGCTCCTCGGCGGCTCGATCGTCTCGGCGATCTCGGCCGCGGTGAGGCCGTGGTTCATCAGGCGGATGGTCTGGTCATGCGCGAATTTGTAGAGGTCGCGCTGCTGCCGGATCATGGTGCCGATGCGCTCAGCTCCCCACACCGGCCAGTGATGCTGGCCGCACATCGCCTCGGCCTTGCCGTCCCAGAGCTGCAGGGCCTCGTTCAGGTATTTCGACCAGGCCAGCGCGTCGCGCACGTCGGCGCCGCGGAACGGCAGCAGATTGTGGAAATTGTGCGTGCAGTTCTCGGCGAGGTTCAACAGCTTGTAGCGCGGGATGAAGAAGTGCATCTCCGCCGGCGCTTCGCTGTTCGGCGCCATCTGGAATTCGAATTCGACGCCGTCGATCACGCGCCTGTCGCCGGTCGCCATGATCAGGTCGGTCGGCCGCAGCAGCGCGACCGATCCGGCCGCCATCGACTTGCCGAGCCCGCAATCGACCTGCCCCCGCGTCCCCTTGGCGAGCAGCGGCCCGAACTGGTACTGCGCCCGGCGCAGCATCGCCGGTCCCGCGATGATGTTCTCGGAGACCGCGTGCTCCATGAACAGGTTCGGCGCGATGATGGGCACGCTGGCAGTGGCCAGCGCATCCTCCTCCAGCACGCCGCGCGCGCCGCCCCAATGGTCGGTGTGGGTGTGCGTAAAGATGACCGCCGCGACGGGCTTCGAACCTCGATGACTGAAATAGAGCTCGAGCGCGGCGCGCGCGCCCTCGATCGAGGTCAGGGTGTCCACCACGATGACGCCCCGGTCGCCCTCGATCAGCGTCATGTTGGCGATGTCGAGCCCGCGCACCTGGTAGACGCCGGGCACGACCTCGAACAGGCCATGATGCATGTTGAGCCGCGACTGCCGCCACAGGCTCGGATTGACCGTGGGCGGCGCCTGCTCGTCGGAGAGAAAGCCGTAGGGCTTCAGGCTCCAGACCGTCCGCCCCTGCGGATTGGCGATCTCTGCGTTCTCGATCGTGCCGAGGAAGCCACGGGCGGCATCGTCGAAATCCCGCCTGTCGGAAAACGGCAGCGCGTCCAGCATCGCCTTCTGCTGCGCGATGACGGAGGGCGTTGCGTCCTTCGGCTCGCTGATGGGTTCGGTCATGTTGGCATCCTCCCGCCCTGTTGCGCGGCATCTAACCGCATCCCGCGGTCGATTGCCATCGCCGGCGGAGGCGCGAGGACAGTGGATTCTTCTTCGTTTTTCCCCTTGTGGAGAAGGTGGCACCGAATGTGCGCGCTTATGCGGCCGCGAGCTGCTCGAACTGGCGCTTCAGCGTGACCTGGCTGATCGAGGCGTTGAAGCTCAGCCGCACCATCTCGAAACTCGCGACCACATCCATCAGAATGAGGAGCCAGAGGCCGACGTGGCGCAGATCCGGCTGCATGAAGGTCGCGATCGCGGCGGGCGCGGCGATCGCGACGAGATCGAGCAGCGCCGCGAAGGGACGCAGCGCGAGCCGCGCCACCACGCCGGCGCCAAAGCCGAATCCGATCCCGATCGCCATCACCGAGCAGAGTGCATCGCCCAACACAATGCTGCGCGCGGCGAACACGCCGAGCACCAACGCCGTCGCAACGGTGTCGACAATGTAACGCCGCTCCCAGCTCGCCGCTTCGGCCCGAGCAAGCTGCAGCGGCCGCGCGAGGCGGCGGCGGAATGCGATGATTTCGAACGGACGGACAATGGCGATCACGATGCCGGCGATCGTCAAGCCGGCCGTTACCTTATCGCCCGTCTCGTAGGTCGTGATGGCGCCAACCATCGCTTGGCAGCAGTGACATTTGAGCGCGCGTTTACCACGCGTTAGCCATGTTCCCGTCTGTCAAGATTGCCGCAGCTACATCCCCAACAATCGCGGCAGCCACAGCGACAGGCCTGGCCAATACGTCACGACCACCAGGAATCCCAGCATGGTGAGCAGCCATGGCCACACCGCGACCGTGAGCTCGGTGATCCCCATCTTGGCGATGCCGGAGGCAACGTAGAGATTGAGGCCGACAGGCGGATGGCACAGGCCGACCTCCATGTTGACCGTCATCAGGATGCCGAAATGGATGGGATCGATGCCGAGCTTGACCGCGACCGGAAACAGGATCGGGGCCATGATCAGGATGATCGAGGACGGCTCCATCACGTTGCCCGCGACCAGCAGCAGCAGGTTGACGAGCAGCAGGAAGCCGATCCACCCCAGGCCCAGGTCGATCATCCATTGCGCGAGCGCTTGCGGCACGTTCTCGTAGGTCATCAGGAACGAGAACAGCACCGCGTTGGTGATGATGTAGAGCAGCATCGCCGAGAGATTCGCCGATGACAGCAGCACCCGCGGCACGTCCCGCAGCTTCAGGTCCTTGTAGATGAACACCGCGACGATGAAGGCATAGACCGCGCTGACGGCGGCAGCTTCGGTCGGCGTGAACAGGCCGCTGTAGATTCCGCCGATCACGATCACGATCAGCAGGATGCCCCAGATCGACTTGCGGAAAGCGTCGAGGCGCTCGAGGAAGGTGGCCTTGCGCATCCGCGGATAATCGTTGCGCCAGGCCCGATAGAACGTCGTGGCGCCAAGCAGCGAGGCGAGCGCGAGTCCCGGCACGATACCGGCAATGAAGAGCTTGCCCACCGAGCTGTTGGTCGAGACGGCGTAGAGAACCATCGGGATCGACGGCGGGATGAGAATTCCGAGCGAGCCCGACGTCGTGATCACGCCCGCGCCGAACCGCTTCGGGAAGCCTTGCGCAACCATCGCGGGCAGGATCACCGAGCCGATCGCCACCACGGTTGCCGGCGAGGAACCGGAGATCGCGGCAAACAACGCGCACGCGACCACCCCCGAGAGCGCGAGACCGCCGTACCAATGGCCGACCAGCGAGGTTGCGAAGGTGATCATCCGCCGCGCCACCCCGCCATGGGTCAGGAAGTTGCCGGCGAGAATGAAGAACGGGATCGCCATGATCTCGAAATTCTCGATGCCGGTGAACAGCTTCAGCGCCACCGATTCCGTTCGCACGTCGGTGAGCGTGAACATGAAGCTGAGCACGGTGAGACCAAGCGCGATCGAGATCGGCATGCCCGTCAACATCAACGAGAGCAGAAGCGCGAACACGATGAGGACGCGCAGGCCCTGCGGCAAGGTGATGATGTGGCCCGCATGCGCGAAGCATATTGCGACGATCAACACCGGCAGCAGCATCAGGATCCAGCCGAGCGGGCTGCGCTCGTCCCGGACGACCTGGCTGGGCGTGACCGGGGCCGGATGCACCGGATCGGCCTCGACACCCTCGACGCCGGCCACGTCGTGATGCGGCAGCTCGCCGGTGCGGTAGAACGACCAGGCCACCTGCAGGAAGCGGAAGCACATCAAGCCGGAGCCGAGCGGGATGGTGAGATACACCATCCACATCGGCGCTTCCAAATCGTTGGACTGCTGGCCGGTCTGCCACATCTGGCCGACGAAAGCGGCGCCGAAATAGGCGACGATGGCGGTGAAAAGCGCACCGCACAGAAGACCGAAAGTGATGACGCGGCGGCGCGATCCGCCGGGAAGGATATTGACGAGCACGTCGACGCCGACATGGATGCCGGTCCGCACGCCGTAAGCGGCGCCGAACTTCGCCATCCAGATGAACATGTAGATGCAGAGCTCCTGCGCCCAGGACAAGTCGAGCGCGGCAAGCCAGACGAAAGCCGCGCGCGCCGGGACGGCCAGGAAAGCCAGGTTGCGGGCTTCCGCCCATTTGGCGATGTCGATCGACAGCCCGGCGCCGTAACGGTGCAGCACGGCGACGAAGATGAGCGACGTCGCAGCCGCGATCATCGTCGCGATCAGCCATTCCTCGAGATGATCGAGAAAACGATTCAGCACACGCAGCAACTTGGTCCCCCCAGCATTGGCTCGTCTGTTCGGATGCGAAACGGCCGGGCGTGCGATCACCCCCGACCGTTGCTATTGTTCTTATTGGGCCCGGCCGTCAGTTCATCTTGACGTCGAGTTCCTTGGCGATGAGATCGAGCACCTCTTGCCCGACCCTGCCCTTCGCCCATTTGTAGGTCGGCTGCATCGCCTCCTGCCACGCCTTGCGATCGGCGTCGGTGAGCACATGCAGATTGGTCTTGCCGGTCTTCTTGATCTCGGCCAGCGCGTCCTCGTTCTCCTGGCGTGCGATCGAGTTGGTGTAGTCGGTCGCCTCGGTCATTGCCTTGTCGAGTTGGGTGCGGATATCGGGCGGCAGGCCGGACCAGAACTTTGAATTGACGATGACAGCATATTGCAGGTGCGCATGATAGGACACGGTGATGTCCTTTTGCACTTCGTAGAACTTCTGCGTCAAATAGTTCGATGCCGTGTTCTCGCACCCGTCGACCACGCCGGTCTGCAGCGCCTGGTAGACTTCGGAGAACGCCATGATCTGCGGGATCGTGCCGACCAGGCGGAAATACTGGTCGGCGACCTTGGATCCCGAGATGCGGACCTTCAGGCCCTGGAAATCCGTCGGTTTTATCAACGGACGATTCGAGGAGACCATGTGGAAGCCGTTGTCCCAGTAAGCGAGCCCGGTGATGCCCTTGGCCTCGAGCTTCTGGAACAGCCACTTGCCGATCGTGCCCTTGATTGCGGTGGCATAGGTCTGGTCGTCCTTGAACAGCCAGGGCAGGTCGAGCGCCTCGAATTCCTTGATGCCGAGCGGCGCGAATTTCGCGGTCGAGGGCGCGAGCATGTGCACCGAGCCGAGCTGGAGCGCCTCGATCTCCTCCTTGTCCTTGTAGAGTGTGGAGTTCGGGTAGACTTCGACCTTGACCTTGCCGTCGGTGTACTTCTCGGCGAGCTCCTTGAACTTCAGCGCACCCTTCCCCTTCGGGGTGTCGTTGGCGACGACGTGGCTGAACTTGATGACGATCGGAGTTTGGGCTTGCGCAACAACAGGGGCCAGAACGAGCGCGGCCGCCGCGACCGCGAGAAGCAGTTTGCGCATGAAGGCCTCCCCAACAACCTCGAAAATCGGGCTCTTCTTGTTTTGCAGGTCAGTAGTGGCAGCAATCCGCAAGCCGAACAACTAGACCTAAGCCCAATTTGCCGCAGCCAAGCTAGCTTGACGAGTGCGGTCTACGCAACCCGGCCCCTGCGCCCGTCCAGGGGAACGAGCGCTTATGTCGCATTGCGGCAGTGCATCACCTCTTGCGCTGGGCAACCACGAAGAGACGGCGGAACGGGAACAGGGTCTGCCCCGCCGCATTCTTCGGATAGGCCCTCGCAATGCGCGCGCCATAGGCGGCTTCGAACGCGATCTTCTCGTCGCCTGCGAGCACGTCGAGATAGCGCGTCAGCCAGGTCCCCTTGGTCCATTCCTTGACGGGGTTCTCGCCTTCGAGCACTTGCAGATATTCGGTCTCCCAGATGTCGATGTTGGCCGACATCGGCGCGAGAAGATCGTGATAGAAGGCCGGCCCCTCGACCGGCGGCGGCGTGACGAGATGCTCGACCTTGGACCGCCACGGACCATCGAGCGCGGTCTCGCCGATCAGCACATGCGAGGGCGCGGTAAAATTGCGCGGCATCTGCACGGCAAGCATGCCGCCAGGCGTCACCTTCTCCATCAGCGCCGGAAACAGCGCCGCATGATCGGGCAGCCAGTGCAGTGCGGCATTGGAATAAATCAAGTCGTATTGTCTGGCGGGGCGCCAATGGCCGAGGTCTTCGTGCGACCATTCCACATCCGGCGCGGCCTTGCGCCCGGCCGCGACCATCTCGGCCGAACCCTCGACGCCGGTCACACTTGCATCCGGCCAGCGCTCCTTGATCAGCTTCGTTACGTTGCCCGCGCCCGCCCCGAGATCGGCGATCGCATGCGGAGCCATATCCGGAATCCGCATCAACAGGTCGACGGCGGGCCGGAGCCGGTGGCCGGAGAATTTTAAGTATTGCTGCGGATCCCAGACCATCGCCCGCCCCTTTTCTTTTTGATGTTTCCCTGGCCAAGGCTCTTGGTTACCACTGCTCATCCCCGTTGGGCAAATCACCCCCGACCGGGACAGGACAGGAAACGAACAGCAACAAGCAAAAGCAAATAAGAGAGCGTGTGACCATGGACCTCGGGCTCAAATCGAAAACCGCTGTTGTCACCGGAGCGAGCATCGGCATCGGCCGCGCCATCGCCAAGGGCCTCGCCGCCGAAGGCGTGCGCGTCGTCGGCGTGGCACGGCGTACCGATCTGCTTGCAGAGCTGGCGAAGGAGGAAGGCTCCGGTCTGATCACGCCGTTCGAGCAGGACGTGATGGCCAAGGACGCGGCGGAGAGGATCGCGGCCTTTGCGCTCAAAGAGCTCGGCCATGTCGGCATCCTCATCAACAATGCCGGCGGCAGCCGGCCGCTGCCGGTCGATGCGCCCGACAGCAAATGGGACGAGGCGATCGCGCTGAACTTCACCAGCTACCGCCGCATCGCGCATGCGCTGCTGCCGCAGATGATCGAACGCAAATGGGGCCGCATCGTCAACATCACCGGCAAGTCCGAGCCGGAAGGCCTGAACGCAGCCTTTGCCGCCAAGGCCGCCGTGCACGCCTGGGCCAAGGGCCTGTCCCGCGAGATCGGCGAGCACGGCATCACCATCAACTGCATTCCGCCCGGCCGCATCATGAGCGAGCAGATCCGCCGCAACTACGCGCCCGATTATCGCGAGCGCTTTGCCGAGGAAGAGATCCCGGTCGGCTATTGGGGCGAGCCGGAAGACCTTGCCGCACTCGCGGTGTTTCTGGCCTCACCGGTGGCGCGCTACATCACGGGCACGGTGATCCCGGTGGATGGCGGGTTGAGGCGGTATCAGTTCTAGCAATTCACGGAATGCGTTCGGTGTCACAAGGCGTGAGTGTTGCGGCCGGCCTTTTCGGACAGCATCCAAGGTGAACCATGATGGGTTTCGCAAGCGCTCTCCCCATCTTACAGGCTGCATTGCCAGAGCCCCTGATGGGCAGGGACCTAAATAGTATGATGTATGCAAGAGCCTGCCTTTGCGAGAACAGCAGCAAGCGCTTCTCCGCAGTTCTCCGCGCTTGATCTCGACTGATGCCTCTGTTTGGATAGTTTTCCTTGGGGCAGTTCGTATTTCGGATAATCATGGTGAATGAAATAAATGGATATCGTCGTTCGTTGGGTGCGCGTTCACGAGAGAGCATCGTGACCGTTCACCGCACGGGAATCGGCAATCGGCTACTGGCGGCATTGCCGCCTGCGGATCTCGGCTTGCTCACGCCGTATTTCCAGAAAGTCTCGTTCGAAACCGATGCCGTCCTGGTGCGATCGGGCGATGAGCTCGACCCGGTTTATTTTCCTCATAGCGGCGCAATCGCATTCATGCTCGATATGCCGGACGGGCAATCGGTCGCAACCACCCTGATGGGACGGGAAGGCGCTTTGGCCTCGTTTTCCGTGCTCGGCCCGGCGCTTTCATCCGTGACCGCGATTGCTCGCATGGCCGGTACGGCGTCGATGATTTCCGCCGCCAAATTCAGGGCTGCCTATGCGCAAAGTACAGCCATCAGGAATGTCGTGCAGGTCCACGCCCGCGCCGTGTTATTGCAGCTCCAGCACGTCGCCGCTTGCAACGCGCTGCACCGCGTGGATGGCCGCATGGCGCGCTGGCTCCTGCAGCTTCACGACCGCGTTCCCAACGACCTCCTTCCGGTGACGCAGGAGGCGCTTGCGCAACTGCTTGGGGTGCGGCGAACGACAGTGACTCTGACGATGAGCAAGCTGCGCGAGGCCGGCGCCGTCCCGTCCGACAGGCGGGGGTTTATAGAGATCGATCGGGCACGGCTCGAGAGGGTCGCATGCGATTGTTATGCGCTCATGCAGCACAACATCGACCGGATGTATTGCCAGGAATTGTCGGAACCGCAGCCTGCCGATCGGCCATTCCGGCAAAGCGTCATCGGCGCCTCCGAGGGAGCGGACGGTGAATCCAGATGCGCTTCGCGGGCCGGAAAATAGAGAGCAGAGCCTGCAATCGCGATGACGGTGCTCGACTGCACCAGTCGACGAATGGCGGAGGTTCGCCCCGCCTCAGTCGCGGCCGTCAACGAGGCGCGATCTGATTTAGGCGTGGCTTCCCATCCGCTGCTCCAATTGGGTAAGCGGGCCGTCATTTTCCCGAATCCGCACGGTGATCCAGGTGGATGGGGCTGAGGCGGTATCAGTTCTAGGGTTGGCCTCCTGAATCCACCGCCCGCGAGCGCACGCGATGTCCAGCCTCTCCGCCGGACCTCACGGTTTGACGTAGCTCCAGCCCTGCTCCTGCAACTCCATGACCCGGACGACGCCGGATTTGACAATCGTGGCCTGTGGAATCAGGCTTATGTCCTTGTTCTCCGCCTTACGCATGTTTTCTTGCGTGTTGCCGCAAGCCTTGAACGAGATTTCGGGATGGCTCATCGCGAGCACCTCGATGCGTGACTTTACCGGCGAGGTGTCATCGCGCAGCATGTGAAGGCCGGGACCAAAGGTGACGACCTCGATCGACACTGGCTCACCGAGATCGCGATAATATTGCGCGACGTTGCTCGCATTGTTGAGTGTGAGGTTCATCATCGCAGGCTCGTTGGAATTAACCTGCAGCACCAGCCGATGCGGCTTTTTCGCGCTCTCGGTTTTTGTAGCCTGAGCCATCTTCGTGTTGTTCGGAGAATCCTGCTTGATCGCGTGATTCTGTCGCGGCTTGCTCACCTGCTTCTGTCCACCCGGATGCTTCGGGTTGCTCGCTTGACTCTTCTCGCGCGCCTGCGGGATCCACTGGTTTTCCTGCTGCGCCTGCGCGCCCGGTCCGACCAGAAGCAGCATCGTCAAGCCGCTGATGACTGCCATCGCCAATTTTGGATTCATCATCTCGTGTCTCCAACTCCCTGACCATCACCTACCCGGTCTGGCGACGGCATGTGGCCATTTGCATGCAGCCGCCATTTTCTTGCGCACGTTTTCGAATCCGCTGAGCAGGAATTGTCCGTCTTGCACCGGGCCAGTGCGGGTGAAAAGGCTCACAACGATGTGACCGTCGTCGGGTAATGAGCTTAACAACTTTACGACGTCGCCCCCGAAAGCAACGCCGGAGCCGAATGACGGCGACGCTGCTGCGAATTGCATTGGCGTATCCGCATTCAGCCGAAAGGAGATGACGTATTCGTTGGCGCTGCGTGACAGCGCCGGTCCGGCGACTATGGCTTCCGTGCGGCCCCTGCGGCAGTGGATTGCGAGTTGCATCGCGGTGCCATCCGAGCTGCCGACGGAAGTGGCGGTGGCGATGACGACCGGCAGATAATCCACGGGCGAAGTCGTCTCGCTGACGATCCAGCCTGCATCCTGGCTACCCCGACTGGACGGTGGAATCTTGCGCGATAAGTCTTGCAGACATTCCAGCCGGGCTTGTCCCTCCATCGCCGAACAAGCCCTAAGTGTTTCCATGGGACCGCTCGTACTTTGCGCGTAGGCGATACTGCAGGCGACGTTGAAGGCGACAGCGAGTGGAGGAGCGGCAGTCTTCATGGCCTCGCCTGTACGCTGCGCGCTTTGCGATCCAGCCATTCCTGCGCCGCTTGGAAGCGGGTGAGCCCCGGGACGGATGCCGCAAGATTGATCGACTGCCATTTCGGATCGAAGCCTGGTGCCTGCAGGCGGTCGATGCGCGAGAACAGGTACTCGACAAGGCGAGCCACGCGTTGGTAGCGATTGGAGCGCAGCGGCCAGTTGAAAGCGACAAGCGCTGTCGGGACCGCGATGGTCGAGACCCGCTCACCCTGCTTGATCAGATTGGGATACTCATTGGCGTCCAAGGTCGCGGGCAGATAATAGTCCTCGAACTTCTTGTCGTAATGGATCGGGAGGAACTTGAATCCAGCCTCCCAGCGGCCCTTTACGAAGGCGTCGACGGGTTTCGACGTGATGAACACCACGGCCGACATTTCGCCTTTTCGCATCTGTTCCAGGGCAACCTGATGCGGAATGAACGTCTTGTCGACATCGATCCCGAGGCGGCTGAAGATCAGTGGGCCTGAATAGGCGGCCGCGGTACCCAGGGTGTTGAAGTTCACCCTCTTGCCGACAAGATCCTGCAGGCTTGTGATTTCAGGCCGCACAAAAATGTGCAGCTCGGATGGGAAGAGATTGAGCAGATAGGTGATGCGGCTTCGGATCTGCGGCGCCTGAACCTTATACTCCTCGAGCGCGTCGGAATTGATGATGGCAGTATCGACGCCGCGCAAATAGAGCAGCGCGTTCAGATTGTCGGTGGCCCCCCGGGTGACGATCGGCAGGAGATGCAGGTCTGCTCCGTCGTCGACGACGCGAGCCATTTCTGCGGCGAGGCGGATCGGCGCGCCCTCGAGCAGGCCCCCGGCGAGCCCGACCGTCCAGGCGTTCATCCGGTCTTTTTCGTTCTCTTTCGGGAGCGGTCGGACGAGTTGTGCATCGGCCTTGGCATTTCTCGCCGTTTGCGCTTCCAGGCAGGCCGTTTGAAGCATCATCGCGACCGGCACCAAGAGCAGGAGCAACGAGCGTGACTTTGGCGCCTTGTTCATGTCGTTCCCTTCCGGCTCAGCCACCGCGAGCTTTCGTACCTCGGACTGCAAGAAGCCCATTCTCAGGGTCGCAACGCATCCAGCCGTTCCTTCGCTTCGCGAATACCGCCCCTGTGTGCCTTCGCGTAGAGTTCTCGCGCCTTGGCCGCTTCGCCGCGCGTTCCATAAGTACCCCAGGCGGATAGAACCGCCGGATCATAGGTCTCGGCGAGCATGAAACTTGCCTGCGCAATGTTTTTCTCAGCTGCAAGCTCGAGGACAATGCGTGCTGCACCAATATTTCCCTGATCGAGCAGCGCCCTGGCACGCGGGATCAAACGGGCCTCCGCCTCGCTCTGGACCGCGGCGGTCGGTGGCTCCGCCACTTCCACGCTCCGCCTCGCCGGCAAGACCGGGGCGTCATTTGCTTGCTCGGCGAGGACGCGCTCACCGGTGGAGCGCCACCCCGGTGCACGATCTTTCTCACGGGCCTGAGTCTTGCTCAGCTCCTGTTGCAGCGACTGCCGCAGTTCACTGATCTCCCGTTTCGCTGTCTGTCTCTGCTGCCAGGCCGCATTTTCGGCCTCGCGCAATTGCACGTTGCGGGTTTCGATCTCACGGCGCAGTTCGGCAAGTTCGCTCTCCAGCGCAGCGGCATGCGCCTGAGCCTCTTCGAGCGCGCGGCGTTGTTGATCGGCATTGGCAGCTGCGGCCTGCGCTGCTTTGGCCTCCGTGACGAGAACGGCGTTCTTTTCCTGCTCTTGCTGCAGGGACTGCCGCAGTTCCGCAATCTCCAGCCCTGCCGCCTGGCTTTGCTCCGCGGTCGCAGCTTCCGCCATAAGCAAACGGCGAGGTATTCCGGCGAGTTCGCTCGCGAGCGCGGCGGCGCGCGACTGCGCCTCGTGGCGTTCCTGCTCC
>NZ_JALBGZ010001169.1:0-1261 GCF_023006515.1 Bradyrhizobium sp. PRIMUS42 | reverse complement strand
CTACGCGAATCCTCCCACGTCACGGGCGTCGAGCTCGACCCCGTCACCGCGCGCATTGCCCGGCTGCTGCAGCCGCGGGCGCGGATTGTCACAGGCGATTTCGCGCGCACCGAGCTGCCGGCGAGTTTTGACCTCGCAGTGGGCAATCCGCCGTTCTCGGACCGGACCGTGCGCTCGGATCGCGCCTACCGGTCAATGGGCCTGCGCCTGCACGACTACTTCATCGCGCGGGCAATCGACCTCCTGAAGCCCGGCGCCCTCGCCGCCTTCGTCACGAGCTCCGGCACAATGGACAAGGCGGACCCCTCGGCGCGTGAGCGCATCGCGAAGTCGGCCGACCTGATCGCAGCCATTCGCCTGCCCGAGGGCAGCTTCCGTGCCAGCGCCGGCACCGACGTCGTTGTCGACATCCTGTTCTTCCGCAAGCGCAAGATCGGCGACGCGGAAGGCGACCTGTCGTGGCTCGACCTCGACGAGGTTCGGCCGGCCGCGGAAGACGAGAGCGCGATCCGCGTGAACCGATGGTTCGTGCAGCGCCCGGATTTCGTGCTTGGCGCACACGCGCTCGCGTCCGGTCCCTTCGGCGAGGCCTACACCTGCCTGCCGCGCGAGGATGAGGATCTCGAAGCAACGCTCAAAGCCGCGATCGGCTTCTTGCCGGAAGTCGTCTATGACGGCGAGCCGGAGGTGATCGACCCCGACCTGGCAGAAGCCGGCGATCCATCTGACGCCGATTGGCCCGCCAATCGCCACGTGCGCGAGGGCAGCTACTTCTTCGACAAGGCCCACGGCTTGATGCAGGTCCTGGACGGCGACCCGGTCGCGGTGAAAGCGCGCAAGGGCCGCGGTGCCGACGGCATTCCGGAAAAGCACGCGCGCATCATCCGGAGACTGATCCCGGTCCGCGACGCCGTGCGCGAGGTGTTGAAGGCGCAGGAGCTCGACCGGCCGTGGAAGGACGCCCAGGTCAGGCTGCGCATCGCCTGGTCGAACTTCGTTCGGGACTTCGGCCCGATCAACTTCACGACGGTCTCGACCGCCGAGGACGAGGAGACCGGCGAGGTGCGCGAGACCCACCGCCGACCGAACATCCAGCCCTTTCTCGACGACCCCGACTGCTGGCTGGTCGCCTCGATCGAGGATTACGACCTCGAGGCCAACACCGCGAAGCCCGGGCCGATCTTCACCGAGCGGGTGATTGCACCGCCGGCGGCGCCGGTGATCACCAGCGCAGCCGACGCGCTGGCCGTCGTCCTCAACG
>NZ_JALBGZ010001168.1:0-1263 GCF_023006515.1 Bradyrhizobium sp. PRIMUS42 | reverse complement strand
ACCGCCACAAGCTGATGCTGGTCGAAAGCAGCGCCGACGACATCCTGCTCACCACCGCCTTTACCGGCCTGCAGACCAGCATGCTGAGGCCTTCGATCGTGGCCGCAGGGCGGCATCAGCGACGGTCATGCGCTGCACGCGGCCGAAGTGCTCGGCTGCGATCTCGCCTATATGGGCACGAAGTTCATCGCGACACGCGAGAGCATGGCGGACGACCGCCACAAGCTGATGCTGGTCGAAAGCAGCGCCGACGACATCCTGCTCACCACCGCCTTTACCGGCCTGCAGACCAGCATGCTGAGGCCTTCGATCGTGGCCGCAGGGCTTGATCCCGACGATCTGCCGGCGCGCGGCACGATCGACATCGCTGAGGATATCGACGTCGCCGCGCGCGAAAACCGGCCGAAGCGTTGGCGCGACATCTGGAGCGGCGGGCACTCCACCTCGGGCGTCAACGATGTGCTCCCTGTCGACGATCTCGTTGCGCGGACGGCGGTCGAATATCGAGAGGCGAGGACACACCTCTCCCCGTAGAATTGCGGAAAGGCAGGGGCCGTTCGTCCCGATCACAGTTAATCGAGCGCTCGCTCGAAACGCCCCACTTAACGGCAGATTAACCAACGCCCGCCAAGAATCCCCTCACGGCCACCAATCAGGGCCGAGAGGGACAGGCGATGGACTTCGATTATCTCAACACCAAGACGGCGGCTTCGCTGGACGAGATCCGCGTTCGCGTTGCCCATGCCCTGGCCCGCCACCCGCTGTGCCGCAACGTCCGTTTCGACATCGTCAGCGTCCCTCGCACCCGCCGGGGCGGCAACTGGACGGTGGCGCTGCAATCGGTCGAGCCGCGCGCGGTCTGGGAGGCCTCGGAGATCGTCGCCGACATCCAGGATGCCTACGACCTGTCGGCAGCGGCCTGATTTCCTTGAGTTTTCCGGGCGATGTCGCCGCAGTCCGCGCGATTACCGCCGCAACGGCACGGTTAAGCCTTAATTATCGCCCAGTTTCCGGGCAGTGATCACGTGGACTTGAAGTCGGACGCGGAGAGACGTTTGTCCAAAGCCATCACCATCGTTGTCCTGACCTGCTTCCTCGTCCTGGGCGCCGCCACCACCGCCATTCTTGGCCGCGACAGCGTGCCCAGCGTCAGCGAAGAGATGATCTCGCAGACGCCTCCGCCGAAGCCCCTCGCAGCCAACCGCGCCGCCAAGGCCGATCGTCTGGTCCCGACCCTGGCCCTGGCTTCGGCCGCGATCGAGC
>NZ_JALBGZ010001167.1:0-1265 GCF_023006515.1 Bradyrhizobium sp. PRIMUS42 | reverse complement strand
CGTTCGGCGACGAAGGCACCGAGCCCCTGCCCGCCCCGCCCGCCAGCCACGGCTCGATCACGGGCGTTGCCCTCGGCACGCTGCGCGACGCTTCGAAGTCGACTACGTTCTGGATCCTGTTTGCGACGTTCTTTGTCTGCGGCGCATCCACCGCTGGCCTCGTGCAGGTGCATCTGATCCCGATGTGCCTCGATTTCGGCATCCCGCAGCTGCAGGCCGCAAGCCTGCTCGCTGCGATGGGCATGTTCGACTTCGTCGGCACCATCATATCGGGCTGGCTGTCGGACCGGTACGACAATCGCTATTTGCTGTTCTGGTACTACGGCCTGCGCGGACTCTCCCTGCTCTTCCTGCCCTTCAGCGATTTCACGTTCTACGGCCTCTCCGTCTTCGCGGTGTTCTACGGGCTCGACTGGATCGCGACGGTACCGCCGACGGTGCGGCTCACTGCGCAAAAGTTCGGACCCGAGCGCGCCAATCTGGTGTTCGGCTGGATCTTTGCCGGCCATCAGCTCGGCGCCGGCACCGCCGCCTTCGGCGCCGGTTTGTCGCGGACGATCTATCAGAGCTATTTGCCCGCATTCTTCATCGCCGGCGCGCTCTGCGTGTTCGCCTCGCTGATCGTGCTGGCGCTGTCGCGGCAAACCGAGCCGAAGCCGCAAGCCACGATGGCCTAGTACCTGATCGTGGTGGTGACGCCGAACACCGCGGCGTCACCAATCCGCTCGCAATGCCGGGGCAAAGAGCGTCGGCGCCGCTTCTGCAGCTTGCATCTCCATCGTAGACACACCTTCGCGTTCTCGCGGCTCATTTCGCCCGAGCTTTGCTCTCTTCGTTGCTCCCTTCTTAAGAAAGGGCGCAGGGAAGGCCGGGCGCCGGCTGGCACCCGCGGTCCCGTGTGCTAACAAGACGCGCACGGGGTGGACTACAGGTGACGCCGGAACGGCCGGCCTTCCCTGCGCGGATGGTTTTACGGCTTATGTCGTGCTCTCCCCGGGGAGCGATGCACTATTGCCCCCGTCGCCTTGCGGATGGCTGATGCGCGTACCCGGTTGGGCCGCTGCAATCACCGCAACACTTGACGCACAGACCCCGGGCGTCAGGACCACACGATTTTGCCGTCCGCGCACATCCCCATTCCTGTCCGCGACGACTGGCGTGCGCTCGCCATCGCGGCCGAACGAGGACGCTGTCAGCGCCGTGTCGTATCGCGCCTGCCGCTGCTCACGGGGTTTCCGCCCTGCAGCTTGCTCAGCGCGCCGACG
>NZ_JALBGZ010001166.1:0-1266 GCF_023006515.1 Bradyrhizobium sp. PRIMUS42 | reverse complement strand
CGTTACCGACCAGCGTATTCGCCGCGGCCAGCGACAGCCGGTCCATCGCCCCGCTCACCGTCAAGCCATAGCGCTGCGCGCCGAGGCGACCGCCATCCTGGACGGAGCTTGCAGGGCCGACGCTGGCGATGACGAGCCTGCTCATGCGTCCACCTGCTCGGCAACGATCTCGCCGGCTTCCGCGGCGCGGTCCAGCTCCTCGAAGGTCTTGTGGTCGATGGCGAAGAACGTCACGCGATCACCGGGCTCGGTGAGGAAGGTCGGGTTGCGGTGGAGCTGATAGGTTCTGACAGGCGTGCGGCCGAGCAGGTGCCAGCCGCTCGGCGCGGCGAGGCACTGGATCCCGGCCTGGATGCCGCCGATCGAGATCGTGCCGGCGGGCGTCAGCAGCCGCGGATTTTGCCGCCGCGACATGTGCAGGGATGTGTCGAGGCCGCTGAGATAGGACCAGCCCGGCGTGAAGCCGATCATGGCAACCTTGTAGTCGCCGCCAACATGACGGGCGACAATGTCGTCTGGCGTGGTGTTCAGCGCCTTGGCGACATCCTCGAGATCTATGCCGTGCTCGCCGCCATAGGCGACGGGAATGCGCCAGCGGCGTGCCTTGGTCACCGGCGGCAACGGCCGGGTGGCGATCGGCAGGATCTTTTCGCCGAGCATGTCGAAACCAATCTTGCCGGGATCGTAATGTACCAGCAGCGAGCGATAGGTCGGCACGGTCTCGGTGATGCCGTCGATGGGGCTTGCCGCGAGTGCCTTGTCGAGCGCCAGCACGCGCTGGTTGGCGGCGTCATCGATCGTGCGGCTGAACTCGACCGTGACGGCGCTGTCGCCACTGGGCAGAAGGCGGGGCGGGGGAAGCGTCGCGGCCATGAGCTGTCGAAGAGCTGTCGAAAACGGGAATGCGGCCCCGACGTGGGAGTTCCGCTTCGTCCTGCTTCGCGTAAATGCGCCCGCAAGTCCAATAAATTAATGCAAGGGGGCGCGATAAGACCTTGTTATCGCGTCGCATAACGGCTCAGCCGCCCTGCGTTATTGGTGGCCTCTTGGCCCTTGACGCAAGGGCTGCGGCTCGCAAGATGCGCGCGTTCTTTCCCGCACCTCGGAGCTCGTTGTCGTCCATGTCGCTGTCCCCCGAAGCCCGCAAGACCCTCGCCGGCATCACCACCGCCACCATCACCACGGTCCTGCTGAAGAAGGGCCTGCGCAATGTGTGGATGCGGGGCGCGCGCCCGCTGCGCCCGGGCCTGCCGCGCCTGGTGGGAC
>NZ_JALBGZ010001165.1:0-1267 GCF_023006515.1 Bradyrhizobium sp. PRIMUS42 | reverse complement strand
AGGCGCCGGGCGCCTTCTCGCACCCGACCACGCCGTCGGCGCACCCTTATGTGCTGATGAACTACCAGGGCAAGCCGCGCGACGTGATGACGCTCGCGCACGAGCTCGGCCATGGCGTGCATCAGGTGCTGGCGGCGAAGAACGGCGCGCTGATGGCGCCGACGCCGCTGACGCTGGCCGAGACCGCAAGCGTGTTCGGCGAGATGCTGACCTTCCGGCGGCTGCTGGCGCAGACCAAGAGCGCTAGGCAGCGCCAGGCGCTGCTGGCCGGCAAGGTCGAGGACATGATCAACACCGTGGTGCGCCAGATCGCGTTCTATTCGTTCGAGCGCGCGGTCCACACCGAGCGCAAGAATGGTGAGCTCACCGCGACGCGGCTCGGCGAGATCTGGCTGTCGGTGCAGGGCGAGAGCCTCGGGCCGGCGATCGAGATCAAGGCGGGCTACGAGAACTACTGGATGTACATCCCGCACTTCATCCACTCGCCGTTCTACGTCTACGCCTACGCGTTCGGCGATTGTCTCGTGAACTCGCTCTATGCGGTCTACGAGAACGCGGCCGAGGGGTTTGCCGAGCGCTATCTCGACATGCTCGCGGCCGGCGGCACCAAGCACTATTCCGAGCTGCTGCGGCCGTTTGGGCTCGATGCCAAGGACCCGAAGTTCTGGGACGGCGGCCTCTCGGTCATCGCCGGGATGATCGACGAGCTGGAGGCGATGGGCTGAGGCGACGGGTCGATTCCCGCGCCGGCGCCCAATTCCCGGCCATCGGAATTCCAAATGACCTGATTTGCGGAAAACCGCGCCCCGGTGCCGTTGCCCTGCCCGAAGCTTTGCGGTATCCCAGCCCAAGAATTGGACTTTCGACTGGGGACAATCCATGGCTGATCATAGCGAAGTGGCGTACAGCACCGCCGACGGCAACGACTACGTTGCCCACGAGCAGACCTACGAGGGCTTCATCACGCTGGTGAAGTACGGCACGGCCTCGGTCGCGCTCATCGTGATTCTGATGGCGATCTTCCTGACCTGATCTATCGACGGCGGCTGCACACGCCAGCGGCAGCCGCTGCCCAGAATATTTGCATCCAAGCCGGTCTTAAAACCGGTATCGAACGCTGCGGGAGTTACGCTTAGTTTTGCGCGCGCGCTGTCCCGCGCCGCCGGAGGGCCTATGAAGATCGCCGTTGCCAAGGAAATCGATCCGTCGGAGCCGCGGGTCGCCGCTTCGCCTGATACGGTGAAGAAGTTTAAGGCGTTGGGCGCCG
>NZ_JALBGZ010001164.1:0-1268 GCF_023006515.1 Bradyrhizobium sp. PRIMUS42 | reverse complement strand
GATCGCAGCCGCGCTCGGCTATGCCTCGCAGACGGCGTTCGCGGCCGCGTTCCGCAAGCTGACCGGCGAGACCCCGAGCGAGTGGCGCAGGCGCCACACGCGCTAACGACAATCGCGCAAAGCGCAACGTGCTTTTTCTCGATCGCGAGGCCGCTCGCTGCGCGGGCGTCCGATGTCGGCCTGTCGCGCTTCCATGTCTGCTGTGTGTTCAAGACAGGCACCGTGCGTTCGCGGCAGCCTTCCGGAAGCTGACCCGCGAGAGCCCGAACGACCGGCGCAGGCATAACCGTTAGCAGCAATCGCGCTGCAATGACGGCAATCGCTCTGGCGCAGCGGCAGACCCGATCCGCTAGACCATCATCATGGCCGGAGCAATCGAGGGAGACCGAAGATGACCTGGAAAAACTTCATCAGCCGGCGGGTGATCGCCTCGCGCCGCCGAGGCCTTGCCACCGCAACCTTGTACGGACTCTCGCTGGCCGTTCGCTTTACGTCGGCGACGGGCGAGGAGGTGGAGCTTCCGGCACACTATGTGCACCCGATGCATCCGCTGGTGTCCATCATGACCCGGGATGGCTCCAGCCTTCCCTATCAGGACTGGGGCCCGAGGGCGGTCGTGTTTCGCCAAGACTGGCTGCCGAGTTCACCGCTGCAACGCTGCATGGTGCCTTAGACTCAGCGGCTCACTTCATCTCTTCACATCTCTTCGTGCCGTCACCGGACGCTGCCCTGGACGGAGCAGCGGCGGTCGCGCGCGGACTTTCGAACCACGCAAACCAAGGAGCAAATCCATGCGACTAGTGATTATCGGCGCCGGCTTCGCCGGCATGTACGCCGCCCTTTCCGCAGCCCGGTTGCGCGAGATCCAGGGCGTGTCGCCAGACCAGCTGGAGATCGCGCTGGTTGCGCCCGAGCCGACGCTCGTGGTTCGCCCGCGGCTCTATGAACCCAAGCCCGAGACCCTGACGGCGCCCCTGCTCGACGTGCTCGAGGCCATCGACGTCACCTATGTGCAAGGCATCGCCGAGACCGTCGACACCAGATCCTGCATGGTGAAGATCGCGACGGCAAAGGGCACGAAGAAGACGCTCTCCTACGACCGTCTCGTCGTGACCACCGGCAGCCGGCTGTTCCGTCCGAACATTCCGGGTCTCGCCGAGCATGGCTTCAGCGTCGATTCACTCGATGACGCCATCGCGCTCGACAAGCACCTGCATGGTCTCGCCAGGCGGCCGGCCACGGGCGGGCGCGACACGGTCGTCGTCGCC
>NZ_JALBGZ010001163.1:0-1269 GCF_023006515.1 Bradyrhizobium sp. PRIMUS42 | reverse complement strand
CCTCGTCGGCGGGGCGCCGCGCGTGCTGCTGACCGACCTGCGGCTGCCCGACGGCCACGGCGTCGAGCTGATCCGCGAGATGAGGCAGCGCTTTCCCGACACCGAGATCATGGTGATCTCGGCACTCGGGGACGAGGAAAGCGTGATCTCCGCGATCACGGTCGGCGCCACCGGTTATCTGCTCAAGGACGCCTTTCCCACCGACATCGCCACCACCGTGCGCGATCTCGTCGCCGGCCATTCGCCGATCTCGGCCTCGATCGCGCGCTTCATCGTGCGCAGAACGCAGGGTGCTGCACAGAATTCGGCCGAGCCGCCTGCCGGCCCCGCGCTCAACACGGCCAGGCTGACACCGCGGGAGATCGATATCCTCTGGGGCATCGCAAAAGGCTTCAGCTATGCCGAGATCGCCAGCCATCTCGGCCTGTCCAAGCAGACCGTCCCCGGCCATATCAAGAACATCTATCGCAAGCTCGAAGTGCATACGCGCAGCGAAGCGGTGTTCGAGGCGGTGCAGCAAGGCCTGATCAAGCTGTGAGCGAGATCGCAGCCAAGGCACCCGCGAGGGCACCTACGAAGGCACCCACGCGCCCGCGGCGCCGACTGATCGCCTCGCGCCTCGTGCCCTATCTGCTGCTGCAGGCCCTGATCGTGATCGCCACCGTTCTCGGGCTGCGGCTGCTGCAGCCGAGCGACCCCGACGATTTCGCGCTGAGCGGATTTTCACTGCGGGAGGACGGCGTGACGAACCCCGTGACCCTGCCGCATTTCACGGCTTCGCGCTATTCGCTGGCCGATCCGCCGCTCTACACCGGCACCTTCGCGTTTCGTCGCGGCGAAGCGGCGTCGGGATGGTCGGTGTACCTGCCGCGCTTCAGCAACGCGGTGGAGGTCGCCATCGACGGCGTCGTCGTGCTCGACTCCCGGCGCGATGCCAATGCCAACCGACCCGACCGCAACACGCCGCAGATCGCCGCCATCCCCGCCTCGCTGCTGCGGGAGGGCACCAACGAGATCACGGTGCGGCTGTTCGTATGGGGACCGTTGAAGGGCTTTCTCGACACGGTGTATGTCGGACCGGACGCGGCCTTGCGCCCGGCCTATGAGACGCGCACGCTGCTGTTCGTCACCCTGCCCGTGGTGTTCTCGGCCTGGCAGTCGATCCTGGCCGTCATCCTCGCGATCATGTGGCTGATGCGACGTCATGAGCCGGTCTACGGCGTGCTGGCGGCCGCGATGGTGCTCGGCGTGGTGCAGGCGTTCGCGCCC
>NZ_JALBGZ010001162.1:0-1272 GCF_023006515.1 Bradyrhizobium sp. PRIMUS42 | reverse complement strand
CGTGCAACCTCGGACGAGGTGCACGTCTCTCCGCCTTTCTCGCTTGACCACTGACTTGCGCGCCGCCCTTCAGCATCCTGAAGGCATAACGCCGCCGAACCGGGACGCTGTGCTTCGTCTCGGTCGAGCACAGCATCTCCTCTCCGCGCGGCGTTGCCATCCGTGAGCGGCAGGACATCGTCTATCGCGAGATGACGAGCAGCGCGCCCGCCGGCGCCAAGGCCCCGCCTCCGCCGCCGAAGGCGCAGCACCGCGAGACCCATGTCTCCGATCCCGTGCTGCTGTTCCGTTATTCCGCGCTGACCTTCAACGGCCACCGCA
The DNA here is from genome assembly GCF_023006515.1 of Bradyrhizobium sp. PRIMUS42. Taxonomy (NCBI): domain Bacteria; kingdom Pseudomonadati; phylum Pseudomonadota; class Alphaproteobacteria; order Hyphomicrobiales; family Nitrobacteraceae; genus Bradyrhizobium; species Bradyrhizobium sp. PRIMUS42. The sequence goes on along the minus strand of NZ_JALBGZ010001162.1, from coordinate 951 downwards.
TCCACTACGATCGCGACTACGTCACCAAGGTCGAGGGCTATCCGGGCCTGATCTTCCACGGGCCGCTTCAGGCGGCATTCATCATCGAGATGGCGGCGAAGCTCCATGGCGGCAAGGCGCCGAAGAAGTTCACCTATCGCGGGATGCAACCGCTGTTCGAGGGCACGGAGTTCTCCATCAACGCCAACGAGACCGAGGCCGGCATGGAGCTGTGGACCGCGAACGCAGAGGGCCAGCCGACGATGAAGGGCACGGCGGTGTGGTGATAGATACACCGTCATTCCGGGACGACGCGAAGCATCGAGCCCGGAATCTCGAGATTCCGGGTTCGCTTCGCGCCCCGGAATGACGGCTCAATAAAAGCATTCGGGGACGGAAACCATGGCCAAGAACGGCAAGACCGGCAGCAGATCCGTCACCGTGAAGCAGGCGACCCTCGACCTGCTGCGCGCCTTCGGCATCGACAGGGTGTTCGGCAATCCCGGCTCGACCGAGCTGCCGTTCCTGAGCGACTGGCCGGACGACATTGACTATGTGCTGGCGCTGCAGGAGGCCTCCGCCGTCGGCATGGCTGACGGCTACGCGCAGGCCACGCGTAATGCCGGCTTCGTCAATCTGCATTCGGCCGCCGGCGTCGGCAACGCGCTCGGCAACATCTATACCGCGCATCGCAACCAGACCCCGCTGGTGATCACCGCAGGCCAGCAGGCGCGCTCGATCCTGCCGCTGCAGGCGTTCCTCTATGCCGAACGCGCCTCGGAATTCCCACGACCTTACGTCAAATACAGCGTCGAGCCGGCGCGGCCCGAAGACGTACCGGCCGCGATCGCGCGGGCCTATTACACCGCGATGCAGCCGCCGTGCGGACCGACCTTCGTGTCGATCCCGATCGACGACTGGGGCCATGCGACGGCGCCGGTGGAAGCGCGCAAGGTCAGCCGCGAGATCGGC
>NZ_JALBGZ010001161.1:0-1273 GCF_023006515.1 Bradyrhizobium sp. PRIMUS42 | reverse complement strand
CGTCGGTCGGCGCGGCCGCCGCGGCATCGGCGGAGACGGCGAGCCCGTCGGTGGCCTCGGTCTTGTCGCCCTTGGCCTCCTCGGACGTATCAGCCGATTTGTCAGCCGATTTGGCGTCGGATGTCTCGGACTTGTCCTTGAGCTTGCCGGCGTCCTTGGCCGGATCGGCGGTCGTATCGCTCGCGTTGTCGTTCCTGGGCGCGGATGCGTCGGTGTCGTCGCTCGCCTTGCTTTGCGAGGACGAATCCGTGGACGAGGTGTCGCGCGGGCCCTTGTCCGCGGAGGACGAGGATGAATCGCTGCGCCGCGGCGCGCGATCCTGGGCCTGCGCGGCCGCATTGGTGCTGATCGCCTGGGTGTTGCTGTCGACCAGCGAGCCGAAGCTATCGTCCGCGGACGGCTCTTTGGAGCTCTGCGACCGGGCAGGCTTTTGCTGCGCGCTCGAAACCTGCACGCTTGCCACGACATCTGACGTACGACCGACCACAGGCAACCCCTTGGAAACATCTTCGGCATCAGGGGAGCAAGGAGCGGGCCAGCGTCGCCTCGTGTGCATTTATTCAGCAAAATCAATAGCTTGATGATTCGGGGCGCCGCCGCGGGGCCTGCCGCGCCCCCGCCATTTCTGCCTGCCCGGCAAGAATTGCCCTAAGCTGGCCGCCCCTGTGATTGCTTCACCGGAATGCCGCCTATATTAAAGAGGTTACTCTCAGCCGCTTTCGACCGGGCAGTCGTGCCTTTCGGGAACTGAAGTTCCCGGGGATCGCCGATGTCCCGCGAGAAGCATGACATCGCGGATCGCCGCACGCCGTCGCCACAACCCTTAAGGCCCATGCGCAACAGTCTGGATCTCGAAGGCCGTCCTGAGGACACCAGGGTCGTTGTCGCCATGTCGGGCGGCGTCGACTCCTCGACGACGGCTGCGCTTTTGAAGGCGGAAGGCTACGACGTCGTCGGCATCACGCTGCAGCTCTACGACCATGGCGCGGCGACCCATCGCAAGGGCGCCTGCTGCGCCGGCCAGGACATTCACGACGCGCGCGACGTCGCGGCAAAACTCGGCATTCCCCATTACGTTCTCGACTACGAGGACCGCTTTCGCGAATCCGTCATCGACAATTTCGCCGACTCTTATGCCCTTGGTGAAACGCCGGTGCCGTGCATCGAGTGCAACCGCTCGGTCAAGTTCCGCGACTTGCTGAAGACCGCCCGCGAGCTCGGCGCGCAGGCGCTCGCCACCGGCCATTACGTCGCCTCGCGCCGCCGCGACTAC
>NZ_JALBGZ010001160.1:0-1274 GCF_023006515.1 Bradyrhizobium sp. PRIMUS42 | reverse complement strand
GCAGCCGCCAATCACGTTGGAGCAGATGATGAAGTAGTGCTTGGGATCAATCGGGCGGCCGGGGCCGACCAGCGTCTCCCACCAGCCGGGCTTCCCGGTGACGGGATGCACATTGGCGACATGCTGATCGCCGGTCAGCGCATGGCAGATCAGAACGGCGTTGGAGCGATCGGCGTTGAGCTCGCCATAGGTCTGGTAGGCGATCTGGAACGGGGTGAGATCGACCCCGCAATCGAGCCGCAGCGGCTGCTCGGTGCCGAAATGCGCGACCTGCGAGCTCGGATGATCCACTTCGTGCGACCGCTCGTCGGCGCTGATCGCAGGACTCGGTATCGATTTGACGCCACCCATCTGACCATCGACCTCGTTTGCGATCAAACGCTTGATCGCCACTTGCATCAGGCCATGAAAAACCCGGCCTGAACGATAGGTTCGGCCGGGATCGGAAGCGTCCCCGGCCTGTTTAGCGAGTTTTTTAACGTGGCTGCAAGCCGGCCGGCTCAAATGACCACGGAACGGGCAAAAGCTACCGTCTTGGGCGGTTTTCGTCAAGTCGCGGCCCGGATCGGCTCAATTCGCCTCTGTCGCGTCGACCGAAAAGGACGTGATTTCTCTTTGCTTTCACCGCCCCGACTGCCTAATCAGGGCATCCCCCAATCGAAACGATCGACAGCCAAGACATGTCCCAACGCCCGCCCGCGCCACCATCGCTGCAGGAACTGCGCAAGGAGATCGACGCGATCGATGAGGGCATGCATCGCCTCCTCATGCAGCGCGGCGACATCATCGACCGCCTGATCCAGGTGAAGCAGACCCAGGAGGTCGGCTCCGCGTTCCGCCCGGCGCGTGAGGCCGCCATGATGCGCGACCTCGTGCAGCGCCATCGCGGCATCCTGCCGCTCGACACGGTCGAGAGCATCTGGCGCGTCATCATCTCGACCTTCACCTATGTGCAGGCGCCGTTCTCCGTGCATGCCGACATCTCGGTGAGCGAGCCGGCGATGCGCGATTCCGCGCGCTTCCATTTTGGTTTTACGGTGCCCTACGTCGCGCATTTCAGCGCGCAGGCCGCGGTCGAGGCGGTGGCGAAATCCAAGGGCGATCTGGCGCTGGTTTCGGCGACCTCAAGCCGCACGCCCTGGTGGCTCTCGCTCGAGCAAGAAGGCGCGCCAAACATGGCGACGATGGAATCGCCGATATATTTGTCGACGTAACCGCCATGGCTTTCGATGATGTCGGTCATGGCGGACAGATATTCGTTCATCAGCGTCACC
>NZ_JALBGZ010000115.1:0-11877 GCF_023006515.1 Bradyrhizobium sp. PRIMUS42 | reverse complement strand
CGCCTGACGGCGATGACGGGGGAGGCACTGACGCCGCAGACGGTGACGGATGCGAAGGCGCTGCTCGCGCGCATCGCGGCCGACCGCGCGCAAGGCTATTCCCTGGTCGACCGCGAGGCCGAGCCGCATTTCCGCTCGATCTCGGTCCCGGTGCGCCGCTACGACGGCGTGATCGTCGCCGCCATCAACATGGGCGCCCATGTCGATCGCGTGCCGGAACAGGAATTGATCGATCGTTTCCTGCCGTTGTTGCGGGAAGGTGCGGAGAATGTAAGGGACAGGTTGCTATGAAAAACGGCGTGAAAAGCACACCTCTTCTTACGCTGACGCATATGGATACGGGTGTGAAGTTCTATCATCTCAATGATGAGAGAGCATTCTTTGAATGGTTGACGCGAATCCCGTGCGTGCAGAGTTGCGAGGGCGATGGCAATCGGGGTCTGGTTGTTCGGTTAAAGCGTCGGCCCGGAAACGACGACCTCAGACAATTTCTTGCGCTCTGCCGTCGCTATGGCGTCGATATGAAGCAATTGGCAAAATTCGAGACGACAAAAAATCGTGTCTGGTTTCGCGATCCACAGACGCCCTGGTACCGGGCAGTGTTCGGAGAACGATCCGCGCGGGGATCGTAGAGTAGATCAGCTGCTGTTGCCCGGGTGAGCGAAGCGAGACCGGGAACTTGTCGCGAAGCGGCCCGGATGTCGCTTCGCTTATCCGGGCTCGGCCGCATTCCCGCCGCCCCGAAACCGGTGCTATAATGGTCGCAAAGCACAAGAGATCAGGGAGGACGCCATGCAACACACCATGGTTCCCAGTGATCGCGTCGAGCACGTCACCGTCTACGGGTGTGACGGCAAGAAGCTCGGCACGATCGAGCGATTGATGCTCGACAAGGCGAGCGGGACCGTCGCCTACGCCGTGATCAAGACCGGCAGGCTGCTGGGCACCCATCACCATTATCCCGTGCAGTGGAGCGCTTTGAAATATGATCCGGGACGTCAGGCCTTTCAGGTCGAACTGACGCCGGAGCAATTGAGCAGCGGTCCCTGCGAAGTCGACGGCGATGAATTCGATTGGGGCGACCGCTCGCGGCCGTACCAGCATCCGAATTATTGGTCGATCTAAGTCGTGAAGCAGTCCTTGTAGCCCGGGCGAGCGAAGCGAGACCCGGGACAGCCGGCCGCAGAGTCCCGGATGTCGCTGCGCTCATCCGGGCTACGGCACCGTTACCGGTTGCGCATCCAGTCCGCGAGGCCGGACAGCGCCTTGTCGAGGTCCTGCCGCGCGGCGGCATCGGTGATCGTCTCCTCCATCGCGCCGCGCATGCAGAGCATCCACGCGTCGCGCTCGGCATCGCCGATGGCAAAGCCGATGTGGCGCTGCCGCAGCCGCGGATGGCCCTTCTCGGGAGTATAGAGCCGCGGTCCGCCGGTCCATTCGGTGAGATAGCGCTTCAGCACATCCCTGATCAGGCCGAGGTCGTCCGCATGCATGGCGCGGATGATCTGTGCCTCGGGCAGCGTGTCCATGCGCTCGTAGAAGCGGTCGACCAGGGCGTCGATCGTGGCACTGCCACCGATCCGCTCGAACGTGGAGGTGGTGATTTCGGTGGAGGTCATTCCTGAATTCCTGAAGTTGGCGGCTCTTCATATCGTCTGCATTGACGAAACGAAAAGGGATGCAAAGCGCTTCCGCGTGCTCAGCTGCGCTCCCTGCCCGCAAGGGGGAGGGAACGTAGCGGATATCGGAGCTAGCAGCTCGCCCTACAGCGCCACGCTGCGCAGCCCGAAGCTGCGCGCTTCGTTCTGCAGCACCGGCCGTACTGCATCGATCAGTCGTGCGGCCGCCGCATCGACCGACAACCCCGCGGTATCCACCACCGCCGTCGCGCGCGAATACAGCGGCTCGCGGCTCAGCAAGATGTTGCGCAGCTCCGCCATTGCGGAGCGATCGTCCGCCATCGGGCGCAAATCGCCCTGGCGGCGGACGCGGGCCATGTGCTCCTCGGGTTCGGCCTTCAGCCAGATCGTGTAGAACGAGGTCAGGATCTGGTCGAAGGTCAGCGGCTCGGAGACGATTCCGCCGCCGGTCGCCAGCACCATCAGCTCGTTGCGCGCGAGCAGCTGCTGCAGCGCCGCCTGCTCCATGCGGCGAAAGCCCTCCTGGCCGTAGAGCGCGATGATCTCGGCGACCGAGAGGCCGTTCTGCTGCTCGACCTCCTTGTTGAGCTCGACAAAACTCCAGCCGACCTTCTTCGCCAGCATCCTGCCGAGTGTCGATTTGCCGGCGCCGCGCAAGCCGATCAGCGCGATGCCGCAGAACGGCGCGCGCCGCGGCGCGGTTGCGCTGCCCCCAGTGAGCAGGTCCTTTGCCTGCGCAATCTGCGCAGGCGTCGCCTTGCGCAAGAGATCGCGAAACATCTGCCAGTCCGGCGTCGGATCGGCGGAGGGGAGCAGATCTTCGAGATGTGCGCCCATCGCGTCGGAGACGCGGCGGAGCAGCACGATGGAGACATTGCCCTTGCCGCTCTCGAGCTGCGCGATGTAGCGCTCCGAGATTCCTGATACCTTGGCGAGCACTTTGCGCGACATGCCGCGCAGCGCGCGCATCGTGCGCACGCGCTGGCCGAGCTTTTCGAGGAACTGGGATTCGGCGTCGGGACTGTCGGTCATGAGCCTTCTTTAAGGGATGTCTTCTTGAAGGGTGTCCTGCGGCGCATTTTAATGAAACATAATGCCTGTTGGCATTGACAGCAAGCCGCCGCAGTGTCTTTCTATGAATTATAATTCTAAATTCGGGAGAGAACTCCGTGAGCGAGGGATCCTATAACGCGGTGACCTGGCTGCTCGACCGGAACGTCGAGGAGGGCCGCGGCAACAAGCTGGCTTTCGACGACACCGTCTCGCGGCTCACCTATGGCGAACTGCAGCGCGACAGCCGCCGCGCCGCCAACATGCTGCGCCGGCTCGGCGTCCGCCGCGAGGAACGCGTGGCGATGATCATGCTGGATACCGTCGACTTCCCGATCGTGTTCCTCGGCGCGATCCGCGCCGGCATCGTGCCGGTGCCGCTCAACACGCTGCTGACCGCGGACCAGTACGCCTACATCCTCGCGGACTGCCGTGCGCGCGTGCTGTTCGTCTCCGAGGCGCTCTATCCCGTCATCAAGGACGTGGTCGGCCGCATGCCCGATCTCGAGCATGTGGTGGTGTCCGGCGCCAAGCAGAACGGCCACAAGCAGCTCACTGAGGAGATATCCGGCGAGAGCGACCAATTCACCACCGCCGTGACGCATCCGGATGAGCCGGCGTTCTGGCTCTATTCGTCGGGCTCGACCGGCATGCCCAAGGGCGTGCGCCACATCCATTCCAATTTGCAGGCGACAGCGGACACCTACGCCAAACAGGTGCTGGGCATCCGCGAGAGCGATGTGTGTCTCTCCGCGGCAAAGCTGTTTTTCGCCTATGGGCTCGGCAATGCGCTGACCTTCCCGATGTCGGTCGGCGCCACCGTGGTGCTGAACAGCGAGCGTCCGACGCCGGCGCGCATGTTCGATCTGATGAACCGCTACAACCCCTCGATCTTCTATGGCGTGCCGACGCTGTTCGCGGCGATGCTCAACGACGAGACGATGAAGAGCGAGCGCGGCGGCAAGGCCTTGCGCATCTGCACCTCGGCCGGCGAGGCGCTGCCGGAATCCGTCGGCAACAGCTGGAAGGCGCGTTTCGGCGTCGACATTCTCGACGGCGTCGGTTCGACCGAGCTGTTGCACATCTTCCTGTCGAACGCGCCCGGCGACATCAAATACGGCTCTTCCGGCAAGCCGGTGCCGGGCTATGCGGTGCGGCTCGTCAACGAGGCCGGCGAGGACGTCGCCGACGGCGAGGTCGGCGAGTTGCTGGTCGATGCGCCCTCGGCCGGCGAAGGCTACTGGAACCAGCGCCACAAGAGCCGCCGTACCTTCGAGGGACCGTGGACCCGCACCGGCGACAAATATGTCCGCGACACCGAGGGCCGCTACACCTTCTGCGGCCGCGCCGACGACATGTTCAAGGTCTCCGGCATCTGGGTCTCGCCGTTCGAGGTCGAGAGCGCGCTGATCACGCATCCTGCCGTGCTGGAGGCCGCCGTCGTGCCCGAGGCCGATCCGGAAGGATTGCTGAAGCCAAAGGCCTTCGTCGTGCTGCGCCCCGGCGCGACAACGACGGAGTTGCAGGAGGTGCTCAAGGAGCACGTCAAGCAGAAGATCGGCCCGTGGAAATATCCGCGCTGGATCGATGTGGTGGAGTCCCTGCCGAAAACGGCCACGGGCAAGATCCAGCGGTTCAAGCTGCGGGAAGGCGCGAATTAACCTCTCGTCATTCCGGGGCGATGCGAAGCATCGAACCCGGAATCTCGAGCCGCAAAACAATCTCGAGATTCCGGATCAGCTCGCGTTGCGAGCTGTCCGGAATGACGGAGTGAACGGGAACGACAGCATGACCAACCTCACCCCCACCGGCTTCCTCAGCATCGGCGACGCCAGCCTCGAATACAAATGGCTCGCGCCTGAGGTCGCGGACGCACCCACCATCGTCATGCTGCACGAAGGCCTCGGCTCGGTCGGGCTGTGGGGCGACTTTCCGGAGAAGATCCAGGCTGCCACCGGCGCTGGCGTCTTCCTCTATTCGCGTGCGGGTTACGGCCAGTCGAGCCCCGCCGTGTTGCCGCGACCGCTGGACTACATGCAGCGTGAGGCGCTGGACGTGCTGCCGAAGCTGCTCGATGCAATCGGCTTCAGGCGCGGCCTGCTACTCGGCCATTCCGACGGCGCCTCGATCGCAGCAATCTATGCCGGTTCACGTCAGGATCACCGCCTTCAGGGCGTTGCGCTGATCGCGCCGCATTTCATCGTCGAGGACATCTCGGTCGCATCGATCGCCGCGATCAAGACCAGCTTCGAGACCACGGATCTCAAGCCCAAGCTCGCGCGCTGGCACAAGGACGTCGACAATGCCTTTTACGGCTGGAACGGCGCTTGGCTCGACCCGAAGTTCCGCGACTGGGACATCTCGGAATATCTCGCCTATATCCGCGTACCCATCATGGTCCTGCAGGGCGAGAACGACCAATATGGGACACTGCGCCAGGTCGAAATTGCGCAGGAAGAGTGTTATTGCCCGGTAGATATTAAAGTCATTTCAGACGCGGGCCATTCCCCGCATCGTGAAGCGCCGGGGGCGACGCTTGACGCAATTGAGCAATTTGCAAAAGCGGCCCTGCGCGATGATCAGGGACTCGGGGTACGCGCCGCATGACCATGCGGAGGCACATTTATGAAGGTGCCTTCACATGCGACCGGCCCGTTGCCGTGGCCGCAATGGGCCTATGTCCCGGGAGAGCCCGGCGCGGCTGATGCGGATTCCGAGACGCTTTGTTTGGCCAAGGCGATGGTGCCATCGGCCTTCCGCGGCTACGTGCCGGCGCGCCATCCGGCGCTGCGCTACGGGCTTGCGCTCAACGACCGCGGCTATTTCTGGGAAGCACAGGAAGTGCTGGAGACAGTGTGGGCCGCAGCCCCGCAGAGCGGCCGCGAACGCATTCTGCTGCGTGCCTGCATCCACATCGCCAACGCGAATTTGCGGCTGCGTATGCAAAGGTCGCATTCGGCCGCGCGCTTGTTCGGCGATGCGCTGGCGGAGCTGATGGCACTGAGCTCGCGCAAGGCGGCTGCGGCCGGCGATGGCTTCGTCGAGACCTTCCCTGTCCCGGCCCTGATCGCGCTGCTCCAGGCCAAGCTCGGCCGTCCCCAACTCTCCAAGGCGGACTGGATCGCACTCGGGGCCATCGTGCGGTCCTGAGGCGCCATGAAACAAAATGCATGTGAGCCCGGTTAAGGGGTAGACGCGCTCAAAAAGATGCACTATTGTGCATCTAACGCTACGGCGATCATGCATAATCAAGCTCAGGGATGACCCATGGCCGGGGAAGATCGGCGCCTCGCAGGCGGCGCGACATTCATCGATTTCCAGACCGAACCGTCCCGCTACAAGCATTGGAAGCTGGCGGTCGAGGGCGACGTCGCGACGCTGACCATGGACGTCGACGAGAACGGCGGCCTGTTCGAGGGCTACCTGCTCAAGCTCAATTCCTATGATCTCGGCGTCGACATCGAGCTTGCGGATGCGGTGCAGCGGCTGCGCTTCGAGCACCCGGAAGTGAAGGTCGTGGTGATGCGCTCGGCCAAGAACCGCGTGTTCTGCGCTGGCGCCAACATCCGCATGCTCGCGGGCTCGACGCATGCCCACAAGGTCAATTTCTGCAAGTTCACCAACGAGACCCGCAACGGCATGGAAGACTCCTCGGAGAATTCCGGCCAGCGCTTCATCACCGTGGTGAACGGCTCGGCCGCCGGTGGCGGCTACGAGCTGGCGCTCGCGACCGACCACATCATCCTCGCCGATGACGGCGCCTCTGCCGTCGCCTTGCCCGAAGTGCCGCTGCTCGCGGTGCTGCCGGGCACCGGCGGTCTCACCCGCGTCGTCGACAAGCGCAAGGTGCGCCGCGACCACGCCGATTTCTTCTGCACCATCGAGGAGGGCGTGAAGGGCAAGCGCGCCGTGCAATGGCGCCTCGTCGACGAGATCGCGCCGAACTCGAAGCTCGAGGCCAAGATCGCCGAGCGCGCCAGGGAATTTGCAGGCCAATCGAAGCGCAAGGGCAGCGGCAAGGGCATCGCGCTGACGCCGGTCAAGCGTGTGATCGACCAGACCAGCATGCGTTATGGCTTCGTCACGGTCGATATCGATCGCACGGCCCGCATCGCCACCATCTCGATCAAGGCGCCCGAGGCCGCGCCGCCGGCCGACATCGACGGCATGATGGCGCAGGGGGCTTCGTTCTGGCCGTTGCAAGTGGCGCGCGAGATCGACGACGCCATCCTGCATCTGCGCATCAACGAGCTCGAGATCGCCATGCTGGTGTTCAAGAGCCATGGCGACCGTGCCCATGTGCTGGCCTGCGATGCCTTTCTCGAAACCAACAAGGCGCACTGGCTGGTCAACGAGATCCGTCATTACTGGAAGCGCGTGCTCAAGCGCATCGACGTCACCTCGCGCACGCTGGTGACGCTGGTCGAGCCCGGCTCCTGCTTTGCCGGCACGCTGGCCGAGCTCGTCTTCGCCGCCGACCGCTCCTACATGCTGATCGGGACGCGCCAGGGGGACAATCGTCCGCCGCCGTCGATCGAGCTCTCCGCGATGAATTTCGGCCCCTATCCGATGAGCCATGGCCTGACGCGGCTGCAATCGCGCTTCCAGGCCGATCCGGCCGATGTGGAGCGCGCGGAAGCGACGCTCGGCACCTCGCTCGACGCCGAGCAGGCGGAAGAGCTCGGCCTCGTCACCTTCGCGCTCGACGACATCGACTGGGACGACGAGGTTCGTGTGTTTCTCGAGGAGCGCGCCAGCTTCTCGCCTGACAGTCTCACCGGCATGGAAGCGAGCCTGCGCTTCGTCGGCCCCGAGACGATGGAATCAAAGATCTTCGCGCGCCTCACCGCCTGGCAGAACTGGATCTTCCAGCGCCCGAACGCGGTCGGCGAGGAAGGCGCGCTGCGCCGCTACGGCAGCGGCCAGAAGCCGAAATTCGATATGACGCGAGTCTAGCGAGTAGAGAGTGGCGAATGGCGAATAGGGATTTTCATTCGCCATTCGCTACTCGCCATTCGCCCCTTTAAACGAGCTAGTCCCCCACGGGAGGTCCACATGAACATGAACATCATGAACGTCGACTACTCGACCAAGATTCCCAACAACGTGAACCTCGCCGAGGACCGCCAGGTGCTGAAGGCGCTGGAGGGCTGGCATCCCGGCTACATGGATTGGTGGAGCGACATGGGGCCGGAAGGTTTCCAGGAATCACTGGTCTATCTGCGTACCGCTTACTCCGTTGACCCGCGCGGCTGGGCCAAGTTCGACTATGTCCGCATGCCCGACTATCGCTGGGGCATCCTGCTTGCGCCACAGGAAGAAAACCGCGTCGTGCCGTTCGGCGAGCATTATGGCGAGCCGGCCTGGCAGGAAGTCCCGGGCGAATATCGCGCCATGCTGCGCCGCCTGATCGTGATCCAGGGCGACACCGAGCCGGCCTCGGTCGAGCAGCAGCGCCATCTCGGCAAGACCGCGCCTTCGCTCTACGACATGCGCAATCTGTTCCAGGTCAACGTCGAAGAGGGCCGTCACCTCTGGGCGATGGTCTACCTGCTGCAGAAGTATTTTGGCCGCGACGGACGTGAAGAGGCCGACGATTTGCTCCGCCGTCGCTCCGGCGATGCCGATTCGCCGCGCATGCTGGGCGCCTTCAACGAGGCGACGCCGGACTGGCTGTCCTTCTTCATGTTCACCTATTTCACCGACCGCGACGGCAAGATGCAGCTCCACAGCCTCGCGCAGTCCGGCTTCGATCCGCTGTCGCGCACCTGCCGCTTCATGCTGACGGAAGAAGCCCACCACATGTTCGTCGGCGAGACCGGCATCACGCGCGTCGTGCAGCGCACCTGCGATGCGATGCGCGAGGCCGGCATCACCGATCCGACCGACATCGCCAAGGTCCGCGCGCTCGGCGTCATTGATCTTCCGACCATCCAGAAGAAGCTGAACCTGCACTACACGCTGTCGCTCGATCTGTTCGGCTCGGAGGTCTCGACCAACGCGGCCAACGCCTTCAACACCGGCATCAAGGGCCGCTATCACGAGACCCAGATCGACGACGATCACCAGCTCAAGAACGCGACCTATCCGGTGCTGAAGTTCATCGACGGCGAGATCAAGCTGGTCGACGAACCGGCGCTGACCGCGCTCAACATGCGCCTGCGCGACGATTACAGCCAGGATTGCGTCAAGGGCATGCTGCGCTGGAACAAGGTGATCTCGACCGCGGGCTATCAGTTCCAGCTCAAGCTGCCCAACGTCGCCTTCCATCGCCACATCGGCGAGTTCAAGGACGTGCATGCGACGCCGGACGGCCTGTTGATCGACGATGCCACCTGGGCGAAGCGCAAGGACGAATGGCTGCCCTCGACGGCCGACGGCGACTTCATCACCTCCCTGATGCAGCCCGTCACCGAAAGCGGCAAGTTCGCCTCCTGGATCTCGCCGCCGAAAGTCGGCATCGACAACAAGCCCGGCGATTTCGAATACGTGAAGATCGAGTCGTAGCGTCGGGCTTCGACGCTCTCGCAAGGCAAATGGTGTCATCGCCCGGCTTGACCGGGCGATCCAGTATTCCAGAGGCTGTCGTTGTTAAACCGAGACGGCGCGGCGTACTGGATGCCCCGGTCAAGCCGGGGCATGACAGCCGAGCTTGAAGCGGGGACCTACCCCGCGATCTCCAGCCCGGCATTGGCATACACCACGCCGCCATCCACCGCGATGGTGTTGCCGACCACGTAATCGCCCGCACGCGAGGCGAGATAGATCGCCAGCCCAGCCATATCCTCGTCGGTCCCGATCCGCCGCGCCGGAATGCGCTTTGCGACCTCGTCCGAATGGTCGCGCGCGGCCCGGTTCATGTCGGACTTGAATGCGCCCGGCGCGATGGCGGTGACGTTGATGTTGTCCTTGATGAGTTTCGTCGCCATGCGCCGCGTCAGATGGATCACGGCGGCCTTGCTGGCGGCGTAAGAATAGGTCTCGCCCGGATTGACGAAGATACCGTCGACCGAGGCGATGTTGATCACCTTCGCCGGACGTTCTGCGCCTGCGGCCGCGCGCAGCGGTTTCGCCAGGGCCTTGGTCAGGAAGAACAGCGACTTGACGTTGAGGTCCATCACCTTGTCCCAGCCGCTTTCGGGGAATTCGTCGAACTCGGCGCCCCAGGCAGCCCCCGCATTGTTGACGAGGATGTCGAGCTTCGGCTCCAGCTTGATGATTTCCCCTGCGAGCCTGTCGCAACCTTCGACGGTGGAGATGTCGATCGGCAGCGCGATGCATTCGCCGTCATATTGCGCGGTGAGCTCCTTGGCGGTCGCTTCGCACGGTCCGGCCTTGCGCGCGGTGATGTAGACCTTTGCGGCGCCGGCACTGAGAAATCCCGCCGCAATCATCTTGCCGATGCCGCGCGAGCCGCCGGTCACCAGCGCGACGCGGCCTTTGAGCGAGAACAGGTCGTTGAACATGAGGCCTCCCTTGGTTTGGCGTTGTTTTGAGCGGGGAGGGGAGGGGAGTCAAGGAAGGCGCCAGTGCGGCGCGACGGCGGAACGACCTACGCGGTGTCGTCCCCACCTAGTGCGCAATTGCGCACGGGCACGGGGACCCATAACCCCAGGGAGCAGTTTGGCGAAGATTCGGCGTTCGGTACTTCTACCAACCGCAATCGATAAATTCCGCGGTATGGGTCCATGCGCCCGTGCGCAATTGCGCACTAGGCAGGGACGACAGCGGAGATTGGAGCGCCTACGCCGCCGCGATCCGGCGGAAACCGTTCCACATCGCGGTCGCCGCGCCCGAGGTCAGCACCGGCAGGATGCGCGGGTCCTGGTAGTTGCCGTTGAGCGAGACGCGCGGCAGCGCGGTCATCTGGCCGGCATTGTCCGGGAACAGCATGCCGGGCCGCGTCGTCACCGCGGTCTTGAAGCCCGCCGTTGCAGCAAGGCCGAATTCGCGCATCCCCGCCGCCTCGCGGTCGCCATAGGGATAGGCGAGATGCAACACGGGACGCTCCAGCGCCTGCTCGATCCGCGCGCGGCTCGTGGCCAATTCTTGCGCGGCGATGTCTTCCGCCAGCTTGGCGAGATTGCAATGACTGACGCTGTGCGCGCCGATCGTGACCAGCGGATCGGCGGCGAATGTCTTCACCTCGGCCCAGGACAGGCAGAGGCTGCGGCACAGCGCGGCCATGTCGACGTCATGCGTCGTGCAGAGCGCCTCGATCTCGCGCGCCAGATCGTGCTCGCCCGGCAGCGCGCGCAGCCAGTCGTGCAGGCGGTCGAACGTTGCCTGCTTGGCCGCGGGCGTCGTCGCATCGAGCCGCAGCGCAGAATGGCCGATTCTGATGTCGATCTGCTCGGCCTTGGCGATCACGGCCTCCAGCGCCGCCCACCACAGCCGTCCGGTGCCCTCGGCAAAGTCGCTCGCGACATAGACCGTCAGAGGGGCGTCGAATTCGCGCAACACGGGCAGGGCATGGTCCAGATTGTCGCGATAGCCGTCGTCGAAGGTGAAGGCAGCGAAGCGGCGGTCGAACCGGCCCTGCACCAGCCGCTCATGCAGCTCGTCCATGCTGACGATGTCGATGTCGCGCGACCGCAAATGGCACAGCGTGGCGCGCAGGAATTCGGGGGTGACCTCGAGATGCCGGTTCGGCTGGAACGCGGCCTCACGGGCCGGCCGGACGTGGTGCAGCATGAAAATGGCACCGACACCCGACAGAAGCGGGCGCAGCAGGTGGTGCGCCCCGCTGAAGTAAAGTGCCTCCAGCCCGGCGCGGATGACGTTGTAACGCAGTTGTTTCATGACCGGCTGGGGGGCTCTGGCATTCCGCTTTCAACTTACGGAAGAACCCTTGAAGAAAAAGTTATTCCGATTGTCCAGGCGATGCCTTCGGAAGGGCACCATTTCCGGTTTGACAGCCCGCCAAGGGTTTGTTTTGTCTCCGGTTCCAGAGTTCGGGTCGTCGAATGCAGAAGCTTTTCAGGTGGGCCAGCAAATGGTGGCCGGGGTTGATTCCCCTGGCCGTCATGTGGGGATTTGCGGCCTGGAATAATACCTTACCGGTCGAAGCCGACCTGTCGGCCCGCAGCACGGCCGCGCTCAAGGGCACCGTTCTGGACAAGACCCGGATTGCGGTCGACGGCCGCGACGTCAGCCTGGCCGCGGACGCCTTCTCCGAGGAGGGGCG
>NZ_JALBGZ010001159.1:0-1276 GCF_023006515.1 Bradyrhizobium sp. PRIMUS42 | reverse complement strand
GACGGCAGCCGCCAGCCCAGCGCCCACGAGCTCGCCGGCGCACGCTATCAGGGACGCCAGATCGCGGAAACCGCCAGGAAACTCCATGGCTAAACTCCATGGCTGAGCGGCACGGCTGTGCGATCGCGGCATTCCCGTTCGGGAATGCCGCCCCTTTGGTGCGGCGGCTCAGGCCCGTTCGGTCTTCTTCTTGACGAGCTCGCGACCGATCGGCCGCACCGGCTCGCTCCGCAGCACCAGCGAGGTCGTGACGGCGCCAAATCCGGCAATGCGATCCACGATCGTCTCGAGGTCCTCAGGAGCGGGAACGAGCACTTTGAGCACGAAGCAGTCATCGCCGGTGACGCGATGGACTTCGATGATGTGGGGAATCTCTGCGAACCTCTTGAGGCAGGTCTTGATGTGCTCATGCGTGGTCCGCAGGCGCACCAGCGCCATCAGGCCGAGCCCGAGTGCGCGCGGATTGATGCGGGCGCCGTAGCCTTCGATGATCCCGGCTTCCTCGAGCCGTCTGACGCGCTCGGACACCGCGGGCTGGGACAACCCTACGGAACGGCCAAGCTCGGACAGCGGCACGCGCGCGTTGACCTGCAGCGCCTCCAGGATCTTCAGGTCCTTGGCATCGATGCTCCCGAAGCGATCCAACCGAATTCTCCATTTCACCTTGAGATCATCGGCAAACGGCCGATTGCGCCGATGACTTGCCATGTGATGCAGGACCGGGATCGGTCACACTGCGGCCTCATCTCAGATATCACGGGACGATCATGCACGACATCATCACATTGCCCGGCCTCGGCGGCTCAGGAGATACCCATTGGCAGACGCAATGGGAACGCTCCGAGCCGCGCTTCACGCGATTTCGGCCGGCAAGCTGGGACCGGCCGGAGCTCGACGACTGGGAGCAATCGCTGGAGCGGGCGATCGAGCGCTGCCCGAAGCCGCCTGTCCTGGTTGCCCATAGCCTCGCCTGCCTGCTGGTGGCGCATTGGGCCGCCCGCTTCCCAACGGCGATTGCCGGCGCATGTCTGGTCGCCGTCCCCGATCCCGACGGCGCCAATTTTCCTGCGGAAGCCGCCGCGTTCAAGCCTGTGCCGGAACGCGCCTTGCGCTTTCCGTCGCTGATCATCGCGAGCACGAATGATCCGTATGGCGCAATCGAGGTCTCGCAGCGACGAGCCCGCAGCTGGCAGTCCGGCCTGGTCGAGCTCGGCGCACTCGGCCACATCAATGCGTCGAGCGGGCTCGGCGACTGGCCGCAGGGGCGCGCGCTGCT
>NZ_JALBGZ010001158.1:0-1277 GCF_023006515.1 Bradyrhizobium sp. PRIMUS42 | reverse complement strand
CCTGGAAGCCGAGCGTGTATTCAGTGCGGCTGACCCGTCGCACCACGCCGATCAGCGATTGATCCGCGCCCAGCTTCTGCGCAATCGCCGCCTCGCAACCGCCGCAGTCGCGCAAAGCGCCCGCCTTCGCCGCTTCGCCGCTCGCGCTGCCGACGTCGACGATGCGGTAGCGGCCGGATTGGCCGAGGACCTCACGCACGCCGCCGGTGACCTCGGCCAGGTACGATACGTCTGAAGCGGCCAAGGTGCCTCCCGAGGCGGCGGTCATGTCCTCGAGTTCGAAATCGAACACGGCAAGCGCGACCGGCGCAGGCTGCGCGAGCGCCGCGATGACCTCGCGGGCGAGGAACGCCTCGGCGCGGTCCCAGGCTTCGTCGTTGTCGCCGCGAAACGTATAGAGCTTCTCGAACAGGACCTTCCTGGCGCCGGTATCGATCACGGCGACCCGCGCCCATTGCACCAGCGTGCTGGTCTTCTGGACGCCGCCGACGACCTTGAATTTCGCATCGGCTTGTCCGGCGGGCGTGAGCTGATAGCGCTTGTCCGCCCCGACATCCCGCCGCAGCGCGACCATGAATGCGGCCAGCCGCTTCTCGTGGGCGGCGGTCTGGTCGACCGGCTCGCCGGACGTATCCAGATATTGGAAATCCTCGATCGACACGCCGGCCGGCGCTGCCGCGGCCGCCTCGGGGCCCGCGTCGGCAGGTCGGACACCCACGAGGACAGCGAGGAGGAAAGCAGGGAGGATCAACCGGAAGAGGTGCATGAGCGGGCCTCGCAGCAGGAAGCGGTTCGCAAACCTCGGCGGCCAGCCCACGCCCCTGCAACGGCGGCCGTCCCGGCGAGCGCCGGGAAAATTTCACGGCGCTGCACTGCGGCAGAGCGTAGCGCTTTCCGCGGCTGGCGTTCTGCCGTTTAATGCGGCTGCGACAACCCGTTCGCGCTAGGTGCCCTCGATGTGGAACCGCCCGAGATTCGATCTCAAGGTCCGTCTGACGTTGCGCGTGGCCGCCATCACGGCCGCCTGCTTCGCTGCAATCTCCGCCTATTTCCTGATCGCGGCCGACCGCGCGGTGCACGCGCGCATCGACGGCATCGCCGCGATCGTGGCGAAATCGCTGGAGCTGCAGCAAGGCAAGATCCAATGGGCGGCCGGCCCGCGCGATTTTCCCAACCTCGACCCCGTCGCGGCCTATGTGATGACGCCCGGCCTGTGTCTGGCCTTCCGCGGCGCGAGCGGCGAGATGCTGCAGCGGTTCTGCAGCGGTGCGCCTGCC
>NZ_JALBGZ010001157.1:0-1277 GCF_023006515.1 Bradyrhizobium sp. PRIMUS42 | reverse complement strand
CGTTGGCCTTGCTGCCGTCGAGATCGGCAAGATGCTGGGTGCGACCGTGATCGCGACCGCTTCCAGGGACGAGAAGCTCGCTATCGCCCAGGCCCGCGGCGCCGATCACCTCGTCCGCTACGACCGCGAGCCGTTTCGCGATGCGGTCAAGCGCATCACCGATGGTCGCGGCGCCGACGTCGTGTTCGATCCCGTCGGCGGCCAGGTCTTCGAGGACTCGATGCGCTGCATCGCCTGGGGCGCGCGGCTGCTGGTGATCGGCTTCACCGGCGGCATCGGCTCGGCGAAAACCAATCTCCTGCTGATCAAGGGCGCCAGCGTTCTCGGCGTGCGGGCGGGTGAAGCGGTGCGGAAGAATCCGGCGCTCGGCGAGGTGCGTCTGAAGGCGCTGCTGCAATGGGCGGAGGAGGGCAAGCTGCGCCCGAACGTCTCGCACCGCCTGCCGCTGGCGGATTATGCAAAGGCGATGCGGCTCTTGATCGACCGCAAGGCGATTGGGCGCGTGGCGCTGGTGATGGAGTGAAGGTGCCGTAGGGTGGGCAAAGGCGCGCAAGCGCCGTGCCCACCATGTCTCTTGATCGCGAAAATTGCGTGGGCAGGCTTCGCTTTGCCTACCCTACGAGAGCGTCATTTGTACTCCCGCTCCGTCCACCACGGGAAATAGTCCGGCATATCGGTGGACACCTTGTTCTTGAACTGCGCCGGACGCTTCTCCAGGAACGACACCACGCCTTCCTTCACGTCGTCGGAGCGGCCACGGGCGTAGATGCCGCGGCTGTCGACCTTGTGGGCTTCCATGGGATCGTCGGCGCCCATCATGCGCCACATCATCTGGCGGATCAGCGCCACGGACACCGGCGCGGTCTTGGCGGCAAATTCCTTGGCGAGCGCGCGGGCGGTTGGCAGCAGATCGTCAGGGGCTACGACCTTGCTGACGAGACGCCCCGCAAGCGCCTCCTGCGCCGGGAAGACGCGGCCCGAATAGCACCATTCCAGCGCTTGCGAGATGCCGACGATGCGCGGCAGGAACCAGCTCGACGCCGCCTCCGGCACGATGCCGCGCTGGGAGAAGACGAAGCCGAACCGCGCCGCGTCCGACGCAATGCGGATGTCCATCGCAAGCTGCATGGTGACGCCGATGCCGACCGCGGGACCGTTCACCGCGGCGATCACGGGCTTGAGGCATTTGAAGATGCGCAGGGTCACCTGGCCGCCGCCATCGCGCACCTGCGGATCGCCGTAGTCGACCTTGCCGTCGGCGAACCGCTTCACGGGAC
>NZ_JALBGZ010001156.1:0-1280 GCF_023006515.1 Bradyrhizobium sp. PRIMUS42 | reverse complement strand
GATCGCCTCGGCGGCCGCGTCGCGGTCCTCGTTGCGGGTCGAGATGTCCTCGCCGCGGTTGATGCGCTCGGCCTCGTCCTGGCTGCGTGCGACCGTGACGGTGATCTCGACCTCGACCTCGGGGTGAACGGCGACGGTGATCGAGCGCTTGCCGATGGTCTTGATCGGCGCGTCGAGCTGGACCTGCGGGCGGGCCAGCGAGATGCCGTCCGCTTCGAACGCGACGACGATGTCACGCACGTTGACCGAGCCGAACAGCTGGCCGGCTTCGGAGGCCTGGCGGATCACGATGATGTTCTTGCCCGCGATCTTCTCGGCGACCTTGGAGGCTTCGCCCTTCGAGGCGAGGTTGCGGGCCTCGAGCTCGGCCTTCATGCCGTCGTACTTGGCTTTGTTGTCGGCGGTGGCGCGCAGCGCCTTGCCGCGCTTGAGCAGGAAATTGCGGGCATAGCCGTCGCGAACCTTCACGACTTCGCCCATCTGGCCGAGCTTGTTGACGCGTTCCAGCAAAATGACTTCCATATTCGTTCTCCTTTGAAGTGCTCTGTGGGTTTCAGTTTCGGGTTTGAACTCAAGGGGTCGGCAGTGGCGGCGGTTGCCGGCTGCGCAGGAAGCGCTCACGGAAGCCGAACACGGCATCCGCAAGGCCGAGGATCACCATCGCGATCACGGGCCATCCGAACACGACCACGACGGCGTAGGTCGAGCCGAGCCAGAACGTGCGGCTCTTCAGCGCCAGCGTGAGCGTATGCAGCACGGCAAAGCCGGTCAGCGCATAGCCCATCATCAGCGCGGCCGCGGTGATCTGAGCGACGATCGCGAGCAGCCCGCCGGTGAAGCAGAAGGCGAGCGCGATGCAGAGCGCCACCAGCGTCATCGGCGGCAGCTCCGCCGTCATCATGTCCGGCCACGGGCGCCGCAGCCGGCCCGACGTCGCGGTGATCTTGGCGCTGAGCCAGAGGTTGAGGGTCAGCGTCATCATCGCGATGATGGTGGCCCCGGCCGGTGCGATGCGTACCAGCGCGTCGACGAGCTGACCGGCTTCGCCGGAGCTTTGCGGGTCGGTGGCCCGGAGGAGACGCATCAGGCCGCGCCGCAGCGTGCCGAGGATGGTCTCGGCGTCGGTCCCGAGGGTGAGCAGGGCGGCGATCGTGGTCAGCGTGGCGAAGCCCGCGAGCCACAACAGGATGCGGCCGACCGGATACCATTCCAGCTCAGCCTCGGCGGGCGGTTCGGTGGCGGCGTCCGGGTTGATATCCGCAATCGCAATGCGAGCTCCC
>NZ_JALBGZ010001155.1:0-1282 GCF_023006515.1 Bradyrhizobium sp. PRIMUS42 | reverse complement strand
CATCGTCGCCGTGTTCTCCTCCATCAGATAGGAGATGCAAGGCGAGGAGTTGATCACGATCTCATAGGCGAGCCCCATCGCCCAGGAGAAGACGGTTGCGGCCGAGCGCATCCAGGCCGAGCGCGACACCCGTTCGCTCGAAATCGAGCGCACCGGCGTGCTGGAGGCGGCCGAGCTGAAGCGACGCGACGCCATCGAGCGCCAGCGCATCACGGTCGATCTGGCGCTCGAAGCCGAGCGCATCAATTCCTCCAAGAAGCGCGAGGTGCTCAATATCGAGCAGAAGAGGGCGGTCGAGATCGCCGACGAGGACCGCGTCATCGCGCTCTCCACCAAGAAGTCCGAGCGGATCGACGCCGACCGCCAGGTCCGGCAGGCCGAGATCGTCGCGCGCAAGGAGGTCGAGACCACGGACGTTTCGCGCGAGCAGGCACTGGAAGCCGCCCGCATCGAACGTCGCCGCGCCATCGAGCAGCTCGAAGTCGCACGCGTGCAGTCGCTCCAGGAGGCCGAGATCGCCTCCCGCGAGGAGGTCGAGCGCGCGCGCATCGCCTCGGACCGCGGCCTCGACGAGGCCCGCGTCGGCCGCGAGCGCGAATTGCGCAAGCTGGAAGTCAACCGCGAGAAGGAGGTGGAGACGGTCCTGATGGAGAAGGCCATCGCCATTCATCAGAAGTCGCTGGAAGAGTCTGCCGCCAAGGCGATGGCCGAGGAGGCACGGATGCGTGCGACAGAAGCGACCGAGCGCGTCATTACCGCACGCGAGAGTGAGATCGCCAAGCGGCGCAGGACCGTCGAGGTGCTGCTCGCCGAGAAGCAGGCCGAGGAAACCCGCATCGCCGCCGAGGCCGAGCGCGTACGCGCGGCGGTCGAGGCCGAGGCGCAGCGGATGCTCAACGAGGCCGAGAACGTGCTGACCGATCAGGCACGCTACTCGCTGTTCCGCAGAAAGCTGCTCGACCGGATCGAGGGCATCGTGCGCGAAAGCGTCAAGCCGATGGAGAAGATCGAGGGCATCCGCATCCTTCAGGTCGACGGCCTCAACGGCAACGGCCATGGCGGCAATGGCGGCCGCAGTGCCACCGACGAGGTGATCGACTCCGCCCTGCGCTACCGGGTCCAGGCGCCGCTGATCGACTCCATCCTGGCGGATATCGGCGTCGAGGGCGGAAGTCTCGCAAAAATGCCGGGCCTGATCCGCGAGGCCCGCGACATGCAGGGCATCAAGGAATCCGCGCGCAAGGGCGGCGGTGGTGGCGACAAGCCGGCGGCCTCCCCGCCT
>NZ_JALBGZ010001154.1:0-1295 GCF_023006515.1 Bradyrhizobium sp. PRIMUS42 | reverse complement strand
CGATGTCAGCCGCGTCACCTCCACCGGAATGCGTCACGCCACCGGCGAAGGCCGTACCGTGCTGCACGCGCTGCCGGTCGGCTACACGCTCGACGGCGTCAAGGGCATCCGCGATCCCCGCGGCATGGTCGCCCATCAATTCGGCATCGACATGAACGTTGTCACTTGCGACGCCACCGTGGCGCGGAACCTGATGCTGGCGGTGGAGCGCTGCCACATCAATGTCGAAGCCATGGCGGCGAGCCCCTATGTGGCCGGCCTGTCGGTGCTGACCGACGACGAGGCCGATCTCGGCGCCGCCGTCGTTGAGATGGGCGCGGGCACCACCACGATTGCCGTTTATTCAGGCGGCCGTTTCGTGCATGCGGCGGGTTTTGCGGTCGGCGGGCAACACATCACGATGGATCTCGCGCGCGGACTCTCGGCGACCATTGCCGATGCCGAGCGAATCAAGACGTTATACGGGACCGTCATCACCGGCGGATCGGACTCGCGTGAGCTGATGTCTGTGCCGACAGCCGGTGACGAGCAGGATCTGCCGCAGATCGTCTCCCGCGCCACCATCGCCAACATCGTCAAGCACCGTGCCGAGGAAGTCTTCGAAATGGTTCGGGACAAGCTGAAGGATTCGCCCTTCGCCGCAGAGCCCAACGGCCGAGTCGTGCTCTCGGGCGGAGCCTCGCAGCTCACCGGCCTCGTCGAACTCGGAACTCAGATTCTCGGCCGGCCCGTGCGGGTCGGACGTCCGCTCGGCTTCGGCCGGCTGCCGAACGAGGCGAAGAACGCCGCGTTCGCGGTGCCGGCCGGACTCCTCGTCTACCCGCAATATGTTCACCTCGAACATGTCGAACCGCGGCATACGCGGCAGCAGGTCAGGACAGGGACGGGCGGTTATTTCGGAAAGGTCGGACGATGGCTACGCGAGGGCTTCTGATGACTCCTTTCCGCAATTATCGATTTTCACCAACTCCCGCGGCCACCGGCCGGGGCGAACTCACGCGCGCGTGATCGAGAGGCAGCAACCATGACCATCAGCATCAACGTTC
Source organism: Bradyrhizobium sp. PRIMUS42 (assembly GCF_023006515.1). Taxonomy (NCBI): domain Bacteria; kingdom Pseudomonadati; phylum Pseudomonadota; class Alphaproteobacteria; order Hyphomicrobiales; family Nitrobacteraceae; genus Bradyrhizobium; species Bradyrhizobium sp. PRIMUS42. Next base: position 249 of record NZ_JALBGZ010001154.1, on the reverse strand, counting down.
CTGATATTCACGAACTGAAGCCCCGGATCACCGTGTTCGGCGTCGGCGGCGCCGGCGGCAACGCCGTCAACAACATGATCACGGCGGGCCTTCAGGGCGTCGACTTCGTGGTCGCCAACACCGACGCCCAGGCGCTGACGCCAGTCGCACCCAATTCTATCGCGACCTGCCGGCCGGCCCGTTCTACGGCTACAATCGCCCCGGCGCAAAACCGTCGGAAGCGGTGATCCAGAACTGGTGGCGCCAGGG